>DYHY01000013.1:21571-32749 GCA_020723935.1 Candidatus Micrarchaeum sp. | reverse complement strand
CCGCGCCTACAACAGCAACCACCAGATGCTCCTCGTCGACGAGATAGAGACCCTCATCAACAACGGCAGGAAAATCAGGCTCATAGTCGTCGACTCGATAACGAGCCACTTCCGAGCCGAATACATGGGCCGCGGGACCCTCGCCGACCGCCAGCAGAAGCTCAACCGCCACCTCCACCGCCTGCAGCGCCTGGCCGACGTCTACAACCTCGTCGTCTACATCACGAACCAGGTCTCGGCAAAGCCCGACGCCTTCTGGGGCCCGGCCATAGAGGCGATAGGCGGGAACGTCCTCGCCCACGCGGCGACGTACCGCCTCTTCCTCAGGAAGAGCAAGGGGACCAAGCGCGTGGCGAAGCTCATCGACTCTCCCGACCTCCCTGAGGGGGAAGCCGTCTTCCAGGTGACCGAAACGGGCCTGGGGGACGCGGTAGAGGAATAAGGCCCCGCCCGGCGACGGCAAGGATCGACGATTCCGCCTGAGAAGGGCGGACTAGACTATTGGGGCGACTCCGGAGACTTTTCCCCGGCTTCCCCACTTGTCCGGTTCTCTTCAGTCTCGGCCGCCGCCTCTTCTCGGGAATCTTCAGCCTTTTCTTCCTGCTGCTGGGCAAGGGTCTGCTGGACGCTCGAGAGGTCCATCTGGCGCGCCGCGCCCTCCCTCATGCGGGCGTACCTGTACTTGTTGCTCTGCGGGTCCCGCAGGCGCGCCACCTTCCCCATCCCGCGCAGGTAGCGCAGGCGGGCCGCGGCGTATCCGTAGCTCTTCCTTATCTCGGCGGCTATCTCCTCGATCGACTTTGGGAATTCGAGGAACCGAAGTATCGCGTTGTCGATGTCCAGGTCTTCGAGCGTCTTCTTCGCGTTCGCCCGCTCCTCGGGCGTGAGGTTCTCGAGGAGTAGCTGGAGGCGCGATACCCTGCTCCCGTCCTGGGCCATGGGCCGCAGCTCCTCGTAGACCGAATAGACCCCCTGGAGCACGAGGTTGAGCTTCTCGGAATCGGAGATGTATCTCACGTCCTCGCGCGGGAGCTTCCAGTCAGAAGGCTTCTGGAAATTGAAAGGGGAAGCCGGCTTTGGGCCGGGCGCCTGCTGAGGCCCCGGTCCCACGGCCTGGACGGGCTGGGATGCGGCAGGGGGGGATGGCGCCGCCGGGGGGCGCCTCAACCCGAGCCATTCAAGTATTCCCATGGAGGATGCGCACCTATCCCCGCCCAGTCTTTTTATATTCCTCCCGTGGCCCGCCCCCCGGCAGATAATCCCCAAAACCTTTTAATACATAATCTGGGCCGTCCTTCTTGAGCGCCAGATGGGAAGGGCGGCCGGCACGGCGGAGGGGAAGACGATCGTCGCGCGTGCGAACGAGCTCTGGCACGACAGGACCGACCTCGCCTATTCCGACGAGGCGCTCTACGGAGACGAGGCGCGCGTGTGTGCGCGGCGCTGGTCTCCGGCAGGAATCCGAAGCGCGTCGTCGAGCTCGGGCAGGCATCGGCAATTTCACCAAGATCCTCCTCGGGGAGCTCCCCAGCAGCTCGAAGCTGGTCTCCATCGACATATCGCCGGACGCGATAGCGACGGCGAGGAAGGCGGTCAGGGACGGGCGCGCGAGATTCCTGGTCCTCGACCTCGCGCGGGGGGATCCCCCCCTGCGACCTTGTCGTGAGCTGCTCGTTCCTTCACCACCTGCCCGACGTCCAGGACCTCTTCCGCGCCGTCTCCGCCGCGCTTCCGGAGGGCGGCATGTATTTCGCGATAACGGAGCCGATGGACCGGCCGGCCTTCTCCCGCCTCAGGCAGCGCGTCTCGGACGCGAGCCTCATCTTCAGGGGCACGCCCCACGCGCGCCACGCGAGGGCCGTGGCAAAAACCCTGTCGGCGGAATACGGGCGGACCGTCACACCCGGCCAAGCGAGGAGGCTTACCGAATTCAAGGAGGAGTCTCAGGTGCCGGCGCCCCTCCCCGCGACGGGCCTCGAGATAGTGACGCGTCTGGGGTATTCGGAGGGCAAGGAGATACTCGTCCTCAGGAAGAAGAAGGCTGTCCGCGGCGGCAGGAACGGGCAGAGATAAGGGATGGCTGCGATGAAACCCGTCCCGTCCGGTGCCTCCCAGGACGACGACATCCTCCTCTTCCAGCTTCTAGGGAGGCTCAAGATGGTGAGGCGCGCCGATTGGGTGCGCGAAGGGATAGCCGCCCCCGAGAGCGTCGCGGACCATTCCTTCCGCGTCGCCGCGATGGTGGCGGGCCTCGCGCCCGCATTCAAGGGGATAGACCGGGCCCGCGTACGTCATCTCGAAGAGCGCGACGTCCTTGTCGCCTGACTTGATCGTGCCGAGGTATGCGCCCTTCTGGCCCGAGAGCCGGTCGCCCTCCTCAATGTATTCCACCGTCACGCTCTTAGCCTCGCTCTTCCCGGCGTTCTCGACCGTCGCGGACAGAGGAAGCTCTTGTCCGGGAGTATCGTCACGGGGTCCGTCTGGACCTTGGGCAGCGTCAGGAGGGCCTTGGAGATGACCTTGATCCCTATCCCGCTCGCGATCGACTGGTTGTAGAACGAGAGCGCGACGGGGAAGTTGTACACCCCGACCTCGACGTTGTCGTCGGCCGCGAGGACGAACGAGATGGTCTTGCTCTCCCCCACGCCTAGGGTCACGACGGGTATCTCGGTCCCGGAGCCCAGCACCGCGAACCTGCTCTTGGTGTCGCCGGTCAGCGTCGGGAGCGTTATCGCGAGGGCGCTGCCGATGTTCTTCACGATCATGGAAACTGCGGTCGTCTTGCTAGGCTCTATCTCCTCAGGGTCGTACCTGACGCTCGTTATCGCGAGGCGCGGCTGGCCCCTGACTGACGGAGACGGTGAACTCCCTGTCGCGCGAGCCGGTCTCCCAGGAGGCCACCACCTTGATCGTGTAGTCGCCCGACATCACCCACTCGCCGACCTTCATCAAGTACTTGGTCTCGACGTTGCAGAACGAGCACAGGGGGCCCACGGACTGCCTTTCCATAGACGAATCCTTCAAGACGAGGTCGTCGGGGAGGACTATCGCCATGGTGAGGTTCTGGACGCTGGTAAGGCCCCAGTTCTGGGCGACCACGTTGAAGTTGAGGTCCCTGCTGGGGCTTGCCGCGACCGGGTCTATCTTGTTCGTCACGAAGATGACGTCTGCTCCGCTACTCGGGCCGCTCGCCGGGAAGGATGGCGAGAGGAGGAAGAGGAGCGCGAGCGACGCCGCCACCATCAGGAGGGCGAAAGCCACAGGACCTAGAAATCTTTTCTGATTCGTTTTTTTGCATCGTTTTCCAATCACCTTTTCAAGCTCGTTTGGGCCCCTTTATTCCTTCTTGGGCTTCCTTTTCAGCTTCCCGAAAGCGAAAAGCGCCGCGAAGAGGACGACGGGAACGGCGAGCCAGTAGTAGGCGCCGCCGGCCCCCTTCTGCAGCGGGACGCTCGCGTCCAGGACATCACTCTCGCTCCTGGAATGATCGTCGTACGTGACCGCGAACTGCAAGGGGTATTCCTGCAGCGCGCCCTGCGAGTCGGCATCCAGGCTGAAGAGAAGCGCCTTCTCCTCGCCCGGCGCGAGGCTCTGGATGAACGAATCCCTGCCGGACGGGGTCAGGGGGTAGCTCGTCAGGATCGTCGCGCGTATCCCCTCGGCGGGACTGTTCCCCGCGTTCCTCACGACGACGGAGAGCTTCTGGTCGTTCACCCCGCGGAGGATCGCGCCCCGTATCTGCACAATCTCGAGCCTCGTCGCGGTCCGAAGGGTGATGCCCTGGTCCTGCGAGGCGGAGCCCCCGTTCCAGGAGACCCCGACCGGAAGGACGAAGCCGGTCCTGCCCGGGGCCCCGTCAGCGAGGAAGCCGACGGAGAACGCCGTCCTCGCCTTGGGCGCGAGCTCCCCGAGGTAGATGTGCCTGCTTGCGGAGCCGACGCTCACCTTGTCGGGGCTTCCGACGTCGATTGCTATCTCCCGGGCCGTGTCCGTCCCGTTGTTGAAGACGTCGAATGTCACGGTCGCCTCCTTCCCCGCCTCCACGAGCGCGGGGACGGATGATTTCTGGCTGACCACGAGCGAAGGCGCGCCGTCCACCTTCACGTAGACGTATTCGGTTGTGGTGAGCGTCTGGAGGGAGCTCACAAGGCCCCCTGAGAGGCTCGCCCCGCTGAGGGTCTTGGATTCGCTCGTCAGGAGGAAGGGGAGGGAATAGACCCCCGCGACCAGGTTGTCGTCCGCCTTGAATATGAACGTTGCGCGCTCCCTACCGTCCCTCGCTATCTGGCCTGGGGAAGCCCAGGTGTCGTATCCGACGGGCTGGAATGACGTCGAGACCGGGGCCTTGACGTAGACGTACTTCACGTAGTCGTTCATTATGTTGTGCACGTCGAAGCTCACCGCGAAGGTGGAGCCCGGCCTCACCGTCCCGACCCGCGTGTTCTCTATCTGGGCGAAGCCGCCGACGGCACAATCGCCGCGAACACCGCAAAGAGGACAATCGCCGCGAACACCGCAACCCGTCCACGTGCCGCCATTTTCGCGCCCTTTGCCCTTCCTACCACTCCCTCGCGCCGGCCGCCCCGCCGCTGTTCCCATTGTGCTTGAAGAAGCCGCTGACGAAGCCCAGGGCCGCGCCGACAGCCGCGAGGTTGTCGACCTTCAGGCCCAGCTGCGCGAATCCCGTCCTGACCGCCGGTCCTATCACCGGAGCCACCTGCACGAACCATCCGGCGACGCCCCCGAAGAGCGCGCCGAGTATCGCGTAGATGAAGAGGAAGACTATCCCCGTTATCGCGACGGCCGCCGCGACCAACGCCCCCACGAAAAATCCCCTTGCCCTGCCTGCTGCCACCGTTGCCATATTCTTATTCAACCGTCCTCCTGAACGACTTTATCCCGAACAGGAACATGAATGCCGCCATGCCGGCGAGCACAGCGAAATCGCTTGAAACCGACGCGAAGGTGAAGCCGCGGATCATGATGTTCCTCGCGGCGCTCGTCGCGTACGTGAGCGGGCTCACCAGGGCAAGAGGCCGCAGCCACCATGCCATCGACTCTATCGGAAAGAACGTCCCGCTCACTATCCAAAAGGGCATTATGATTAGCTGCATCGTCATCATCCATGCCTGGAAGTCGCTGATGTAGGCCGTCATCGCTATCCCCAGGCCTATGAAGCAGAAGGAGACGAGGAACATCAGGAGGATCAGGAAGAGGATCCCGACGACCCCGGCCTTGATCTTGGCCCCCAGGAGGAAGGCTATCACTAGGGCGATGAGGCCGCTTGCCATCGACTGGGTGACTGCCGAGAGGATCTTGCCCATGATTATCGCCATTTTGTCTATCGGGGCGACGAGGAGGAGGTTGAAGACTCCCAGCTGCTTCTCGAAGAGGAGGCTCACGCCCCCGGAGAACAGGGCGCCCATCGCTATTGTCTGTATTATGACGCCGGGCGTGAGGAAGTCCATGTAGCTGGCACCCCTCCCGTAGTGGACGTCCGTCCTGACGATAATGGGCGGGGCACCTGCGCTTCCCGGGGCCGAGGACAGCCTCGCCGCGGCGGCGTTCACGACGGAGATTATCGCCCCCGCCGTCTGGGGCGAGGACTGGTCGGCGAGGAGGCTCACCTCGGCCGCACCCTTGGGTATTATCACGATCGCGTAGACCTTCCTCGCCTTGAAGAGCTCGAGGGCCTTCTCGTAGCTGGGCTGCGCCACCACGCGCACGGTGTTTCCCGTCGTCATCGCCGAGACGAACGAGAGGGAGGCCGGCCCGGCGTTGAGGTCGACGACCGCTATCGGGAGGTCGTAGAAGGAGTCGCCGAAGGAGTTCGCGAAGATCACCAGGTAGACGAGGGGGAAGATGAGCGCCCTCGAGAGGACGACGAAGGGCTTCTTGCTCCAGACCCGCATGTCCTTGGCCCATACGGTGAATATGTCCCCGAAAAGCCCCATCACTTCAGCCTCCCCCCCGGGCGTTGCGCGCGAGGACCTTGGTGAGGAGGTTTCCCGCCTCCGTCCCGTCGCGCACCTCCCTTCCGGTGTAGTGCATGAAGACGTCCTCCATCGTCGGGCGCCTCGCGAGCATGTTGATTATCTTCGTCCCCGACTTCCTCGCGATCCCGACGACCCTCTCCACGCCGCCGGACCCCTTCGCGGTTATCCTGTACTTGTTCCTGGACAGGGGCTCGACCTCGAAGCCCGCCTTGGCGAGGGCCCGGTGGAATGCCCCGTCGTGGCGGACCTCCACCTCAACTATCTCCCCGATGCCTATTCCCTCCCGCAGGGCCGCCGGGGTGTCCATCGCTATTATCTTGCCGTGGTCCATTATCGCGATGCGGTTGCAGAGGCCCTCTGCCTCCTGCATGTAGTGGGTCGTCACGAATATCGTGATGCCCTTGGACCTGTTTATCTCGAAGATCTTCTTCCAAACCATGTCCCTGGACTGGGGGTCGAGGCCGATCGTGGGCTCGTCTAGGAAGATGACCTTGGGGTCGGATATGAAGACTTTGGCCATCTCCAGGCGCCGCCGCATCCCCCCTGAGTAAAACTTCACCCTCGTCGCCCTCCTGTCTGAGAGGTTGACGAACTCGAGGGCCCTGTCGACCCTGCGCGAGAGCTCCTTCTCGGGGACGTGGTAGAGCCTGCCGTAGAAGACGAGGTTCTCCTCGGCCGTGAGGTCCCCGTCGACGCTCCCCTCCTGGGAGATGAGGCAGATCCTCTCACGCACAGTCTCGGGCGAGCCCACGACGCTCACTCCCGCGACCGTCGCGTCCCCTCCGGTGGGGACGAGGAGGGTGGTCAGCATGTTTATCGTCATGCTCTTCCCCGCACCGTTCGGGCCCAGGAACCCGAAGATCTCCCCCTCCTTCACCGAGAACGTTATCCCCTTGACCGCCGAAAGGTCCCCGAACCTCTTCACAAGGCCCTTCACCGATATCGCCGTCTTGGACGCTTTGGCCATTGCCGCTCAAAAGCCCTCCTTCCCGCCGGGCTTCCCGAAGACCTCGGGGACTATCTGCCTGAAGAGCCCCAGGACCGCTCTGAAGTTGTTCTTCGTCTCGGCGACCGTCGCCCTGCCCGAGGGGGTGAGGCTGAAGACCCTCCTCCGCCTCCCCGCCCCGGTCCACTCGGACCTCACCTGGCCCACCTTCTCCATGTGGGCGAGGAAGGAGTAGAGCTCGCCCGTGCTCGTCGCCCTCCCGCCGCACTCCGCCATCCTCGTGCGGAAGTGCTTAAGCAGCTCGTAGCCGTGCATCCTCTTCTTGGAGAGCGAGAACAGGACGTAGACGCGCAGGATGCCGCGCCTCATGTGCTCCTTCAGGTCGAAGGCCGCCGACGACTTCTTGGCCGTATATTCTCACTCCATAATATTCGCATCCGGGAATATCAGGGCTTAAATGGCTTTGCATGGGCGCACGGCAGGATACCGGAAAGGCCCGCGGGAAAGGGCATAAAAGGCCGCGAAGGGGGGGCGCCGGGAAGGATGGCCGAATATTTCTCCCACAACCCGCTGGTAAGGGAGAACGCGATAGAGCGCAGGCTCTACCAGGAGGTGATAGCGGCATCCGCCCTCAAGAAGGGGAACACCCTCGTCGTCCTGCCGACGGCCTTGGGGAAGACCGCCATCGCCGCCCTCGTCGCGGCCGAGAGGCTGAGGGGCCTTCCGGGCCCAGCAGTTGTCATCTGCCCGACCAAGCCCCTCGCCGAGCAGCACGCGAAGACGCTTTCCGCGTTCCTCGACGTCCCCGTCGCGGTCGTCACTGGGGAGATACCGCCCTCCGAGCGGGCGGCCTCCTACTGCGGGGCGCGGATGATCTGCTGCACCGCTCCCGTCCTCAGAAACGACGTGATAACGGGGAACTTCGACCTCTCGGACACCGTCCTTGCGGTCTTCGACGAGGCGCACCACTGCGTGAAGAACGATTCCTACGTGTTCCTCGCCCGCGAATACATGAACAGGGCCAAGAACCCGCTGATACTCGCGCTCACCGCCTCTCCCGGCCACACTTCCGAGAAGGTGGGGGAGATATGCAGGAACCTTTTCATATCGAACGTCGAGAGCAGGTCCGAGTCGGACGGGGACGTTCTCCCCTACGTGTCGAAGGTGGACACGCAGTTCGTCGAGGTCCCGCTGCCCGCCGAGTTCCTGCGTGTGAAGGAGCTCCTCCTGTCGGTCCTGCGCGCGTACCTGCGCGGCCTGAAGGCGAGCGGCCTCATAGAGTCGGCGGACGTCGCGTTCGTCACCAAGCGCGACATCCTGTCCGCGAAGGGCAGGGCGGCGTCCCTTCGCGACTTCGCGTCAATCGCCGCGACCGCAGGGGCGATGAAGATACTCCACGCCATAGAGCTGCTCGAGACGCAGGGGGTCTTCTCCCTTGTGGAGTTCCTCGAGAGGCTGAGGAAGGACGGCTCAGCCTCCTCGCGCCAGATAATGCAGCTGGAGGACTTCCGCCAGGCGCTCGCGATAACGCGCCACCTCCATTCCAAGGGCGTCGACCACCCGAAGCTCGCGCGCCTCATCGAGATAGTGAAGGGAGCCGGCAGCTCGCCGGTGATAGTCTTCGCCCACTACCGCGCCCAGGCGAGGAAGCTTGCCGCCGCCCTGGAATCGTCCGGAGTGTCGGCGCGCGAGTTCCTGGGCCAGAAGGAGGGGTTCACGCAGAAGAAGCAGAAGGAGACGATAGAAGCGTTCCGCAGGGGGGACTTCTCCGCCCTAGTCAGCACGTCAGTCGGCGAGGAGGGGATAGACATCCCGGCGGTCGACACGATCGTATTCTACGAGCCGGTGCCTAGCGCGATACGGCACATACAGCGGCGCGGCCGGACGGGACGCAAGGCCGGGGAGGGGAGGGTGGCGATCCTCGTCGCCAAGGGCTCCAAGGACGAAGCGTACCGCTGGATCTCCCACAGGAACGAGAAGGCGATGAGGAACATCATGCGCTCCGTGAAGCTGGCCAAGCGCGAGGAGGAGTCGGCGAACCGCTCCCTCTCCTCGTTCATCTCGCCCTCCGCGCACGAGGAGGAGGGGGAGGATGAGCCGCGCCCGAGGATACTCGTCGACACGAGGGAGGCTGGCTCCAGCGTCCTGTCGCTCCTCAAGTCCCTCTCCAACGTCTCCGTCGAGATGAAGCCCCTCCCCGTCGCAGATATCGTCATCTCGGACAGCGTCGCGATAGAGAGGAAGACTGGGGAGGATTTCGTCGCATCGCTCCTGGATGGGAGGCTCTTTGACCAGGCGGCCCAGCTCTCCGACACCTTCGATCGGCCTCTGATGATAGTAGAGGCCGAGTCCCTCTCCAAGATATACGCCAAGAGGAACATCCACCCGAACGCGATAAGGGGCGCCCTCGCTTCCATTTCCCTCGACTTCGGCATACCTGTCATCTTCGTGCGCGACAAGGAGGAGGGCGCCGCGCTGATATCTGTCATCCTCAGGCGGGAGACGGACCCCAAGCGGCCCCCGCAGGTGAAGGGGAAGCTGCGCGGGAAGACCCTTCCCGAACAGCAGGAGGGGGTGGTAGCGGCGCTCCCGGACGTGAACCTGACCCTCGCGCGCAGGCTCCTCTCGCATTTCGGGAGCCCCCAGGCCGTCTTCTGCGCGGGCCCGGAGGAGCTCCGGAAGGTCGGGGGGATAGGAAAGGTGACCGCGGCCAAGATCAGGAAGGTCGCCTCGGGCAGGGAAGACGAGCCGGCGGAACCCGCCGGGGAAAAACGCTAAAAACTCGGCCCAGCGGGCCCCCCGCCAAGGAATGGCTCCCACCGACAAGCGCGACAAGAGCGGCGGAATAAGGCACCTTGCACTCATACCCGACGGGAACAGGCGCTTCGCGCGGGAGCGCGGCCTCCCGGCCTGGTACGGGCACCTGGCGGGCGTCAAGAAGATGAAGGCCTTCATCAACTGGGTCTTCGAGGATTTCGGCATACCCGTCCTGACAATCTACGGCTTCTCCGCGAAGAACTTCTCCAGGCCCAGGCGCGAGGTCGCAAAGCTCATGGAGATAATAGAGAAGAACGTGAGAGAGATAGCGGCCGACGAGTCGGTCCACAGGAACCACATCCGCTTGAGGTTCATCGGGAGGACGCGCATGATGCCCGAGTCCATACGCATGGAGATCTCCCGGGCCGAGAGGGCCACCTCCGGCTACGACAGGTTCTTCCTCAACATCGCCCTCGCATATGACGGGCAGGCGGAGATAGCGGACGCCGTGCGCGCCGGCGCGAGGACGGAGAAGGCCATCGAGTCCGCGCTCTACCTCGGCGGCCTGCCCCAGCCTGACCTCATAATCCGCACGAGCGGCGAGAGGCGCCTTTCCGGCTTCCTCCTCTGGGGCTCAAGCTACGCAGAGTTTGGCTTCTCGCAGAAGAACTGGCCCGCCTTCGAGAAGAAGGACCTTGCGCGCCTAGTCTCCGACTACGGCAGGCGCAACAGGCGATTCGGCCGCTAGACGCCCCCCGTCCCTCAGAAGAAGAGGAGCAGGGCGGCGACTCCCGCGATCACGAGGGCGAACCACTTGACCGCCCCTGACAGGCCTTCCCTCACGACGACGTCCGAGCAGCCGGAGACGACCTGCGAGCCCTTCGCGTTCGTCGCGCCGACGCAGGCGGTGTAGGTGCCCGCATCCAGGGTCGCGCTTATCGTCCCGTTCGCGGGCAGGTCGTGCACGCCGGTGCCGTTGAAGATGTTCGTCCTGTTCGTGTTCTCGACGAGCGTCTCGCTCACCATCGCTCCGGACGTCGAGCCGATTATCTCGTAGGGCACGGCGACCCTGCCCTTCTGGAACACCGTGTTCTGCCAGACGAGCTGGAACTCCCTGACCTCGACCTTGACGTTCTTGCTAAGGATCGTCTCGCCCCTGGAGATCGCCTCGAGCCTGACCTCCTTGGAGACGTCCCCGAGTATCGGGAAGCCTATCGTCTTCTCCTGAGCCGGCTGGAGGGTTTCGGTCTTCGTGTTGGGGCCGAAGGAGACGGCGACGTCGCCTGGGGCAGTCCCCGTGTTCTTCACGGTCACAGGCACCGAGGATTCCTCCTCGATGTACACGACGACCCTGTCAGGGGCGCTGGCCGTGATCATCGCGGCGGGAACGGGCGGAGAGACCGTGGTTGTGGTCGTGTCGCCTCCGCTGGAGATGGTCGTGGTGGCGGGGGCGGGGACAATCGTCGTCTCGGCGGGGAC
>DYHY01000013.1:0-21561 GCA_020723935.1 Candidatus Micrarchaeum sp. | reverse complement strand
GGACAGTGGTCGTGGGCGCGGCTCCTGAAACGTCGAAGGACCTTGTCGCCGTCGCGTAGAGGAAGCCGTCGTTGAGGGACGCCCAGGCGGAATGCCGCCCCGGCGCGAAGGACACCGGGACCGCGGTGCGCCCGTTCTCCATCCTCACGTAGGTGTTGGAGCCCGAATCTATCCAGTAGGCCAGGCCCCCCGTGACAGGGCTCCCGTCCTCGTAGTCGCCCATAATAGCCACCGTCGAGGTCCCCTCGAGCTGGAAGGTTATCGTTATCTTGTCGTGCTTCCTCACGCAGACCTGCGCGGTCTTGTTCCTCGCCGCGACCGAGTAGCAGGCTTCCGCCACCGGGGCGAGGAGGCTTGCGTTGTAGACGCCCCCGACGGGCTTCACGCCCTTGGAGCCCCCCGCGAAGGTCATGACGAACTGCTCGTTCATCCCGATGCCGTCCACGTACCATGAGCCGGAGGCGTAGAAGATCTTCCCGGGCTTGACGACCGACGGGGCCGAGAGCGTGAACGCCTCGGCGCCCAGGCCGGCCGGGTTCACCGAGAACACTACGTTCCTCGTGCCGGACACGCCGTCCTTCTGCGCGAAGACCGTGACGTTGTTGTTCCCGATCCAGGCGCTCGATATGTCGTAGGAGAACTCGCCGAACTGGTTGGTCGCGGTGTGGTAGGTGCTCCAGGGGGCGCGCACCTCGACGCTCGCGCTGCTCACGGGGAAGCCCCTGTCCCAGACCTTGCCCGAGACCGTGGACGCCTCCCCCAGCTTCACCGTCAGGGGGCTCACCTGCGCGTCGACCTTCAGGTCGTTCTTCTGGCGCACGAACCACCTTTCGGCGTGGGCTATGACGTCGCCGGCGGGCCTGTTGAAGGCCCGCGCCGATATCTCGTAGAGCCCCGCGGGCGGGGAATGGATGGAGAGCGAATACCTGCCGGCGAAGTCCGAGTAGGTTGACCAGCGGCCGAACGAGGTCTGCACGTCGATGAACGTGTCGGGCGAGAGCCTTGACCCGTTGTAGACATCGCCGGATATGCGCACGGTCTCTCCGGGCGCGTACTCGTACTTGTCCGTGCTCATCGTCATCGCTAGGACCCCGCACGAGCCGCTGGCCTGGCTTGACTGCGTCACCGTGAACTTGCAGAGGCTCTCCGAGCAGAAGTAGGAGCGCCTCTCCCGGACCGGCCCGTTGCAATAGTAGCCGGTCTTCGCGGCGCAGTACGCGGGGTCGCAGGTGAAGTTGCTGTAGTTGGGGAGCGAGGTGCCCGTCCCGTTGAAGCAGTCGACCTTCCCCACGTCAAAGCCCCAGCCGCTGGAGATGGGGTCCGTCCTGAATGAGAGCTTGAGTTTGTTCGTGGGGAAATAGTCCGTCCAGCCGTACTGTCCGCCGTTGAAGTTCGTCGGGACGACGTAGATGAGCTTGTTTGCCCCGTCGTACGCCGCGAGGCTGTCGCCGGACTCCGTCGCCGACTTGAGGTACAGCCGCATGAGGTTGGTGTCGGTCGGGCACGTCAGATAGCCGCCCTCTGTCTGCACGTTGTTGGTGTAGAGGTGGGGCGAGCCGTAGCAGGCATCGTTCAGGCCCTTCACGAACCAGAAGTCCCTCCTGCATCCCAGGTCCTCGGCGTCAATGAACCTGTTGTTGTCGTTGTCCGCGTTGTCGCAGCACAGCTCCTGGGGCTTGGCGACCTGGTTGCACACGCCCGCCGCGCAGTATTCGTCGGCCAGGCACGCGTGCCTGCAGTATCCACAGTTCCTAGGGTCGGTGACGAGGTCCACTCCCGGGCAGTTGGTGTTGTTCACTGTCGTCGTCGTTGACGCAAAGGACTTCTGGCACGAGCCGCCGGAGCAGTAGAAGCCCTCCGGGCAGATGTGGCCGCAGTATCCGCAGTTGAGGGGATCGGTGTTGAGGTTGGCTCCCCCGCACGCCGGCTCGCTTGTCGTCGAGCCGAAGGTCTTCTGGCAGTTGCCGCCGGAGCAGAAGAAGCCCTCCGGGCAGATGTGGCCACAGTATCCGCAGTTGTTTGCGTCGTTTGCGGTGTCCGCTGCGCACGTGGGCGTGGTCGGGCACAGTATCCCCACCTTCACCCAGTCAACGCGCATCGCGCTCCCCAGGGGGGATGCTCCCGCGACGTGCTTGTTGCCGAACCAGAGCGCCTTTGGCGGAAGGGGCTCGGCGAACCCGGAAGCGACCCTTCTTCCGTCCAGGAAGAGCGTGTAGCCGCTCAAGAGCACCTCGAGGCGCGCCAGGTGCCAGTTGTTGTCGATCGTGGAGTTGTAGTAGCCAAGGTCCCCGAAGGGCCTGACGGCGAAGGCGCGCGCGGAGCCGTTCGTCTCGTTGAACATCAGGACGTCGGAGAGCCCCGGATCCTGCGCCTCCCAGAGGTTGAGGCGAAGGGACGGGTTGAAGACGGAGGAGCCCACGTAGAAGCCGGCCGTGTATTTGGTCAGGCGCGGGTACTGGATCCTCGCCTCGACGAAATAGTTGTTCGTGGCCCTATCGAATGCGTCGTTCCTCCCGACAAGGGGGTAGGTGTAGGCCCCGGGATAGGGAGAGATGTAGAGATATTCGCCCTGCTCGGAGAAGAGGACGATCCCGTCGGCGACGGAATACTTCCATCCGCCCGGGTCCGCCCCGCTCGTGAAGTTGTCGAAGAAGACGATGTCCTCGCTGCAGCCGGGGGTCGTGAACTTCTTCTGGCACGAGCCGCCCGAGCAGTAGAAGCCCTCCGGGCAGATGTGGCCGCAGTATCCGCAGTTGCCGTTGTCGCTGTTGAGGTCCGCGCCGGCGCACGGGGCGATCGTCGTCGCGGTCGGGCACGTCCCGTCGTTCTGGCACATGCCGTAGACGCAGGACTTGTAGCAGGTCGGGCAGATGTGGCCGCAGTATCCGCAGTTGTTCGGGTCGCTGTTCATGTCTACGCCGTTGCAGACTATCGTCGTCGTGGTCGGGCAGTTGCCGCTGGGCTGGCACATGCCGTTGGAGCACCCGCGGTAGCAGGGGGGACAGATGTGCCCGCAATACCCGCAGTTGTTCGGGTCGCGCTCCATGTCGGCGCCCCCGCAGGGCGGAGCGGTCGTGGTGGTCGTGTAGACGGTCGTAGGAATCGTCGTGGGATTGGTCGTCGTGGTGTGAGGCACCGTGGTCGTGGTGTGAGGCACCGTGGTCGTGGTGTGAGGCACCGTGGTCGTGGTCTGCCTGGGCCAGACGTAGTTGCCGCAGGCGCACTGGCCCCCGGAGTTCAGGAGATAGCTGCACAGGTTGTAGCAGATATGCCCCGGGACGAGGTTCTCGCAGCTGGGGCTCCCCGCGTGGCGGCACATCTGTATCTGGCCCGGGCCGCAGCTTATCCCGCTGAACCAGCAGCCCGCGCCGCATCCGCCGTTGCCGCGCCAGTCCGAGCAGCCGCAGTTGGCGGAAAAACCAGGAGAAAGGAGGATCGCGAGGACGAAAACGAACATAACCGACGCAAGCGCTAGAACCGTTCCGAGCTTTGTGTGATTAGCCATCTTTATCTACTACTTCTCCGTGGTCATTATTTTATAAGCCTTCCCTGCCCTGGCCCTATTATAGAACCTTTAAATTCCCGTTCTAATAAGCTTTTCCTGCTCGCAGAATGGTCATACACGTCATAGGCGGCGGCTCCGCAGGCCTTTGGGCGGCGAAGCACCTGGGCGACTCGTGCGTCGTCTATGAGGAGCATTCCCGCATCGGCCGGCCGGAGCACTGCACGGGCCTGGTCTCCGGGAGGATTGACGAGGTCCTGCACGTTCCCGATTCCCTGAAGTTCAACAAGGTGAAGGGGGCACGCTTCTTCTCGAGGAACGAGTCCTTCGAGCTCGAGCGCGGGAGGACGGAGGCGACCGTGATAGACCGCGCGGGCTTCGACCAGCACCTCGCGGACCTCGCGGTTTCCGCGGGCGCGAGGATAGAGTTCAACCGGGGCGCCGACGCGTTCTCCTTCCCGCGGTCCAAGAGGGTGATAGTCGCGGACGGGGCCACGAGCAGGACCTTGCCGAAGCTAGGCCTCAAGCTTGGGACCCTCCCGGCGGTCCAGTACCTCGTCAGGACCTCCGAGACCCTGGACACCGATTTCGTCGAGCTCCATTTCCTCAGGAGCGACTTCTTCGCTTGGATAGTCCCCGAGGACAGGCAGCTGGCGAAGATCGGCGTCGCCACCTCCAAGCTCCCCAAGGACCTCCTGGAGGCTTTCATGAAGAAGCGCCTCAAGGGGTTTGTCATCAAGGAGCGCCAGGGGAGCCACGTCGTCACCGGAGGCCCGTTCCGGAGGTGCGTCTTTGGGAACAAGATCCTCGTCGGCGACGCGGCCGGCCAGGTGAAGGCGACTACCGGTGGCGGGATAATAACGGGGATGATGTGCGCGGAGATCGCGGCAAAGAGCGTCGAGAATCCCGCCGAATACGACGGGCTCTGGAGGAGGAAGATCGGCCGCGAGCTTGCGACCTCCGTCGCGGTGCGCCGAGTCCTCTCGCGGCTCTCGGAGGCGGACTACGACAGGCTCATGAGATTTTCCCGGGAGAACCTGGACGAACTCAAGAGCCACGGGGACATGGATTTCCACACGAAAGCCGTCGTGAAGATCTTCAGCAAGCCGCGCAACTGGGCGATGCTGGCAAAATACCTCCTGCTCTACCTCGGATTCTAGGGGAAACGCGGCTCCTCAGACCTTGGCGGCGAGGTTGGTGCAGACCTGCTGGATGGAGGACTCGTTCATCTGGCTGAATACGAACGCGCGGCCCTCGACCTTTATCACCGGCGTGCTGAGGAAGTTAAGGCGCAGGAGGTCGCGCTGCGATTCCTCCTCGCTGTCGACGTTCTTCACGACGACAGCCCTGGAAAACTTCTCCCCCAGTTGCTTTCTCATCTCGTCAAGGAGCTTCTTACACCGAGGACAATCGTCGGAGACGAAAACTTCGGCAGCCACCACAAATCCTTGGCGTCGCTCCTCGGTATAAATACAAAATGACATGCAAAAGCAACTGTTAGAGTATACGCTTCCTCAGGAAGACCACCCGCGCCCCTATTCCGGCTAGCGAGACTGCGGAAAGCGCAATGACGGTGTTCCCCTGGGTCACCGGGACGTGCAGGAGGAGAGAGGAAACAGTCATGACGAGTATCACGAGGCCGATGCTGAGGGCTATGGACGTCACCACTCTCTCGGAAATCTCTGATATCCTCAGCTTTCCCGAGAGGACGTCGAGCCACAGGTAGCCCGGGACGAGGAAGACCGCGGCGAGGCCCAGGGGGACCTGCAGGACGCCATTCTTCGCGACGAAAGTGTTGACGACGTGGAGAATCACGAGGAGGATGGCTGCGAACGGACCGAACCTCTCGTCGGCGACGAACGGCCCGATGCCGGAAAGGAGGGTTCCCTTGCCCTGCGCGCCCCTTTTCGCGCCTCCTCTGAAAGCCTTCTTCGCAGCCGCGGCTTTCGCCATCTTGCCCGCGGGAGCCACCCGGGCTCTTTATAAAAAATGGCTGGGTCGCCCGGCCGCAGGCGGCCTACGCATTAAAAGGACGTGTCCTATCCCCTCATCGCCAGATGATGAGGTGAACACACTCCAATCCCGCAAGGGAGATGAAGAACAGGAGTAGCTTCTGATGGTCTTTTGCTTCTCGCCGCGCCCCCGCCTTCAGCGGCGCTTCTTTGCCGCGGATGCGGCCGCCTTATTCACGTCGGCCATCATGCGCTCGAAGGTCTTCTTGTCCATCCCGTGGCCCATCGCGCCCTGCTCGACGGATTCGAACGGGTTGATGTGGCAGCCTATGCAGTGCAGGCCGTAGTCAAGCATGACCGGCGCCGCCCCCGGGTAGCGCTGGACGACCTCCCCGATCGTTATGTCCTTGGTGACAAGAAGCGCTTCCGCCTTCGCGGCCTTCTTTTTGGAGCCCGCGCTTCTCCTAGCAGCGCCCCGTTTCTTGGAGCCCGCCTTGCGCGCGGTCTTCTTGGTTGATCCGGATCCCGATTTCTTCGCCATTGCGACTATTTACCCGGCTGGCGCGCCGTGGAACCCCCTTTTATGGCTTGCGCAGGGGCGCCCTAGGCCGGCCTGAGGACGAGGGCCCACTCGAAGAGGGAGGCCGCGGCGATGGCCGGGAAGACCGGCCAGAGCCTTCCGCCCCGCGCGGCGATCACATACGCGAAGACCTCCAGGACCGTGTGCGGCAGGCGCAGGAGGAGGTCCTGCGGGCGCATGTCGGCGGTCGCGAGGAAGAAGCCGAGGACGAAGCCCACCGTGCCTATCAGGATCGCGGGAAGGCTCCTGCTGCGCTTCGCCAGCGCCGGGACGTAATGCAGGAGGAGGGCGAGGAGCGAGTTCCCAGCAAAAAGCCGCGCGACGGTGAAGGGCGCGCCGCCCCTCAGGAGGATGTTGTAGCTCATGTGAGCGTTGCGCGAGGCGAGGAGGAGGACGATCGCCGCCCCGCAGAGCGCGCCGAGGAGCGCGCCGGCGCACAGGCCCAAGACGACGACGCGAAGGCCGGGCGTCTCGCGGCGCGCCTTCCTGGATGCCATCGCAGTTCCGAGGAGCGCCGGGTAAAAAAGCGTTGCCTGTCCCACCGCCTTCGCGCGCGGAGTGCGGCCGGGCCGACCGGCAGGGCGGGGCACGTGCGGCCGGCGGCCCCCCACGAATGCTCTCGCTGGACATGCTCTGCGGAGCAGGACCTCGGCATTCTTGGCGGCAGGAACGACGGTCCCTCCTTGCGGATGGAGTGCGGCCGACGGGATTCGCAACCAAACTTTATGAGAGTTCGACCAAAGGGCGGGTTCGCATCCGAACCCGCAGGCTTTCTTACGCCCGTGAACGGAGTTTCTTTCCCGAAAGAAAATGGGTTCAAGTGCGGCCAGCGGGATTTGAACCCGCGTTGCGAGCTTGGAAGGCTCGAATCCTACCAGGCTAGATGATAGCCGCGTGCGCGCTCCACGTCCGCCGGAGTGAGTCATTTTTAACGTTTCTTTCTGGGGCTCCCAAAGGTTAAAACTCCGGGCAGGGGGACGACGGCATGGCATCCGGAAACAAGAACATCTCGTTCCACAGGAAGGCAACCGGGAGAAGGCGCAAGAGCGCCCCTGTCAGGGGCTTCTCGCCCTCAGTCAGGATGACCGTCGACGACTTCTTCTCAGCGTCATCCTCCCTGGGCTTCCAGGCGACGGAGCTCTCCCGCGCGGCGGAAATCCTGGCCGAGGCGAAGAGGGAGAAGGCGACCCTCTTCATGTCGATGACATCGAACATCGTGTCGAGCGGCCTGCGCGAGGTCGTCGCGGCGCTCTGCGATGCAAGAGTGGTCGATGCGATAGTCACGACGACCGGGTCGGTCGAGGAGGACATCATGAAGACGAAGTTCGACTTCGTGCTCGGGAACTTCGACGAGGACGACCGCGGCGTCAAGGGGGAGGCGCTCAACAGGATAGGGAACCTCCTAGTCCCGGACGAGGCGTACCTGTGGCTCGAGGATTTCGACAACGAGACGATGTTCCCACTCTTCAAGGAAACCCTCGTCCCCAGCGACTACTGCAGGCTCGCCGGGGGGAAAATATCCGACAAGAGATCCTTCCTCTACCAGGCCGCCAAGAACAAGATCCCCGTGTTCCTCCCCGGCTTCACGGACGGGGCCATCGGCGACCACGTGTACTTCTGGAACCAGGGCAGGAGGCTAGTCGTCGACCAGACCGCCGAGCTCAGGAGCTTCTACGACATGATGATCTCCGCCAGGAAGACGGCGGGCCTCGTGATAGGTGGCGGCATCGCCAAGCACCACCTGATAGGCGCGGCAATCTTGAGGAACGGCCTTGACTACGCTGTCTACGTCTCCACGGGGACCGCCGGCGACGGGTCGCTCTCCGGCGCGCGCCCGACGGAAGCGGTGAGCTGGAACAAGCTCAAGGACAGGAAGAACAGCGCCTTCGTGGAAGCCGAGGCGACGCTCGCGCTCCCGCTTCTGGCCGCAAAAATGCTGGGCTGACCGCGGTTCAGTCAGTCAGTCGCCGCCGTTGCCCGCATGCGTGGCGGCGGACTCCTTCTCGCCGCCCTCGCCCAGGATGTCCTTCCCCAGGCCCAGGCGCGTCAGGTTCGTGAGGGTCTTGAGCTCGTGGGGATCGGCGACCTTTAGGACGTCGAGCTCCGGCGCGAACATGTCCGCGTAGCGCTCGCGGCGCCGCACGAGCCTCACCTGGCCGTCCGTCGTCACCATAACGATGGGCGCCTTCTTGAGCGTGTTGAAGTTGGAAGCGACGACGTTGCTGTAGGCTCCGCAGTCCATTATGGCGAGGAGGTCCCCGGGCGACGTCTTGTCCGGGAGCTTCCTGTCGAAGCCTATGATGTCCTCGCTGTCGCACGTGTTCCCCGCGACGTCGAACACGTCGCTGGGCCTGCTCGTCATGCACGTCGCGGGTATTATCTCGTAGTACCAGTCGTAGACGAGGGTGTCCGGGACGAAGGCGTACGTCGAGCCGTCGACGACCACCGTCCTCTTGCTCCCGAGGCTCTTGACCGAGACCGCCTTGACGAGGCCGATTCCCGCGTTCCCGACGAGGTATTTTCCCGGCTCGAAGATGAGCGTGGGCTCCGCGCTGCCAACAAAGCCGTACCTCTTCGCGGTCTCCTTGAACATCGAGACGATCTTGGGCCCTATCTCGGAGAGGTCAAATGCCCTGCTCTTGGAATCGTGCTCTATCGGGAAGCCGCCGCCCAGGTCTATGTACCTTATCGTGACCCCACCCTTCTCGCGCACGTACTTGGCGAGGCGCAAGAGCTTGTCCGCCGCCGCAGTGTAGACGCCGGGGCTGTCGATGTAGGCGCCGTGGAAGTGGAAGCCCACGAGCTCCAGGTGGGAGCTCGCGAGTATCTTGTTTATCGAGTCCTTGGCGACGTCCAGGGGTATCCCATACTTGTGGTGGAGCGTCGAATAGCGCCCGAGGCGTATGAGCGGGTTTATCCGCAGGAATATCCCTATCCTCTTGCTGAGGTACTCCCCCACCTTCTCGATGCGCTCTATCTCCTCGTTGGAGTCGACCGTTATCGCCTTGACCCCGACCTTGGCCGCGAAGAGGATGTCCTGCGCGGTCTTGTACATATTCGTGAAGGTTATCTGGCCGGGCTCGTGGTCGGCGAGGAGGGCGAGCATTATCTCCCCGACGCTGGATGCGTCTATCTCTATCCCCATCTCCTTCGCGAGGCGCAGTATTGAGAGGTTGCTGTTGCACTTGGCGGCGTACTGGACCTCCAGCTTCTCGTAAGGGAACGACGCCTTGAACGCAGCCATCCTGGCGCGGATGGTCCTCTCGGAAAGGACGTAGACGGGCGTCCCGTGCTGGGCGGCGATCGTCTTCACGGACACGCCGTCCACCGTCATCGTCCCGTCGGAAAGGGCGCCGATGAAAGTCCACCTCTTCTTGAAGAAGTGGTTCTGCTGCAAGGGCGTCGGCGCAGGCTCCTTGGCCGCGCCACCATTCCCGTTTCCGTTGCCCCCGCCGCCGTTCTGGCCGGAAGGGGAATGATGCTGGGCATGGCCCCCTTGGTGCGCCGCGCCTTCCGAGGGCGGCGACGATGATTGCGAGGCGGAGGAGGAAGAAGAAGACGAAGTGCCCGCGGGATTCCCGCCGGCCGGATTATTGTGGTTCATTTCCTGTTTTGGTCACTTCGTGGAAAAGGCCTTTCCCGCGGGAAACTGCGGAGTTTTTGTTTTTAAGTTTTTTGTCACTTTTTTCGCACAGGACACTTCGTCAATCGGCGACTTCTTCGCCCCCTCAGACGAACTCGGAGGCGTCCTCGCGCCTCCTGCCGCTGGCGTCCTCGAACTCCCTCGCGCTCTCCTCCAGGGTCGCCGAGTGGCGGGGCTTGGGGCTCCTCCTGTCGCGGATCCTCACCGGCACGGGGTGGTTCACCGCCTCGCCGACTATGAACGCCTCGCCGACGCGAAGCGTCGTGATGCTCCTCAGAGTCTCGGCGGTTATGCCCTCCGAGCCCTTGCCGATGTTGTCTAGGTCGTTGGGGTTCGTCACCCGCATTATTATGTGCGTGTTGCACTGGGAGAGTATCGTCGTGTTGAGGTTCACCGGCCGCTGGGAGATTATAACAAGGGACGCGCAGAACTTCCTCCCCTCGCGCGCTATCTTCTCGAGTATCCCCCTCGCGAGGGCGTTGGAGCTCTTCTCCGTCTGCGGGGCGAAGTTGTGGGCCTCCTCAACTATCTCGACGTACGGGCACACCGCCCCCCGCTGCCTCATGTCGAAGAGGCGCCGCGTCAGGTAGGAGATGAGGATCTGCTTTGCGTGGGGGTTCGTCATCCTGTTGAGGTCGAAGATCGTCGCGGTGCCGGGGAGGACGAGGCCCTGGAGGGGTGGCACGGACTTGGCCGAAAAGAGCCGCGTGAACTCCAGGTCCTCCAGCTGCGCGATGAGGCCGTCCCTCACCGGCCGCTTCTTCGCGAGGTCCTCGTCCGTCTCGACGGATGCGATGACGTCCTTGATGTCGTAGGTGTTCCCCTTCTCGCGCATCTCCCTTTTGAGGCCCCTGACGGCAGCGTCCAGCGCCCTGCGTTGGGGCGCCGTGAGGTGGGGCATGAAGCCCGCAAGCTCCCGCCCCGAGAGGTCGGGGACCGCTATCTGGAACTCGGAGCAGTCGAAGACAGCTGTCCTCGCCTTGTAGGGCCCGGGATCCGAGAAGCTTGCATATTCGCCGTGGATGTCGATGACGACGATCCCGAGGCGCCCCTGCTCCCTCTTCCTGTCCAGGAGCTCCTCTATGAGGACCCTTGTCAGGTGGCTCTTCCCGGCGCCGCTCATGGCCAGGATCGCGAGGTGCTTTTGGAAGAGGCGCGACGCCTTGAGGCGGCAGGCGAGCTTGTGGTGCTCCACCTCGCCTATGTTGATCCCGCCGTCCTCGAAGCCCAGGAACCTCCCGAGCTTCCCGGATTCCATCTTCCTCACGGACGAACCCGGGGAGACGGGGAAGGTGGGCCTCGCGACCGGAAGGTCGGCCGGGCCGTTCTGGAAGACCCCCAGGACCCTTGCGTCGGCGACGAGGAATTCCCAGGAATCTATAGGGAAGAGGGATGCGATCTCGGTCTCCTTGCCGTATTCGCGCACCGATTCGGCCCGGGCGAAATAGCGATTGGTCTTCCTCACCGCTTCGACGCGCGCAATGACGCGCCCGTCCTCGAACTCGACGGAGACGAACTCGTCCTTCCTCACCGGGACGGCCCCCTCGGCCCGGTCTATCACGAAGGAGAACGAATCCGTGCTCGGGCCCTCCATGGTCGATATGACCGTCCCTATCTTCTCCATTGCGGCCGTTGCGGCTGGGCCTGCCGGGGGTGCTGACGATGCGGCCATGATGTCTCCTCCTCGCTCCTTCCGGCCCAATAAAAGAGTTTTCCGGCGCGCCCTTTCCTCAGGCGAACGGCCTGTTCTTGCGCCGGAGGGCCAGCGAGAGGGGCGTCGGCCCCGCCCTGTCGGAAATCTGCTGCGAGATGGCTTCCAGGTCCTCCTCCCTGAGCTTCGCGCGCGAATCGGCCTCGATTGTGACCGTCGGGATCCCGTAGCTCCTGTTGAAGCGGGAGGTGTTGTGGACGGCATGCGCGACGCGCTCCGCCACCGCGCCCACACCGTTCCCGGAGAGGAAATCCACCTTAACGGGCCTGTCGAACTCGGCGGGCTTGATGTAGAACGAGAAGACATTGCTCGCGAAGCCCCCCAGGTCCCCGGAAAGCTGGGACGCCCCCTCATGGCTCATCGAGAACGTGCGCTCCCCCTTCTCCAGGGCGTCGTAGAGTATCGCCGTGTCCCTGCAGTCGCTCTCGGGGCCGACGTTCCCGGAAGCGGAGACCGACCTGTAGAACTGGTTGTCGCGCGAATCCTCGATTACCCCGCAGAGGAGTATGCCGTTATCCAGACAGAACTCGTAGAGGCCCTTGTAGGCGAAGATCATCTCGGAATAGTCCTTCCCCAGGGGGCCCTTCGGATCGGCCCTGTTGGCCGGATGAGGGACGATGGAGCCGTGCATCACGAGGATGTCGGGCCGGAATTTCCTCGCGGCCTGGAGGGCCGTCCCGAACTCCTTCCTGGGCCGCAGGATGTTTGCGGCCTGGAGGACCTCCATCTCAGAGAGGGAGGCCGTGATCGTGCGGGGATCGGGCGCCGGGTTCTCCGAGGGGAAATACTCGTGCTTTGAGAGCTTCCCGTCACAATATTCGAAGAGGACGGCGACCGCCCTGATGAGTATGAGGTCGACGCCGTGGTACTGCTCCTTGAGGAGGCCCCCGTCGACGCCAAGAATCCTCCCGGAGTAGCCGGCCTCGGGGACCTTCAGGAACAGCGAAGCCCCCTCCTCGGCGCACAGCTTCGAGAGGCTCGCCGCGGGCCTCGCAGCGACCTTCTTAAGGAAGGCGGACGCCCCCGCCCGCTCAAGCTCCTTGTTCCTGATGCTCTCGGCAGCCGAAAGGAGCGCCGCCGAAAGGCTGTCTACCGCCATATGCAAGTCAATCACCCCCTGCCCTTCTATATTGGCTTTCGGGTGGCGCTTGCCGGTATTTTTTCCTCCGCAGAGGACCTCCGGCCTCCGCAGAGGACCTCCGGCCTCCGCAGAGGACCTCCGGCCTGCGCAGTCCCTCCCCTCCCGGCCAAGGCATTTAAACTTCCGGCGGGGCGGCCGCAGTGTAAGGATGACAGCAGCATCGGCAGGGCGCACTGCCGCCGGCAAATTCTACATCACGACCGCGATCCCCTACGTGAACGCGGCTCCGCACATAGGCCACGCCCTTGAGCTCCTGCAGACCGACGTCGTCGCGAGGTTCCGCCGGCTCAGGGGTGAGGACGTCTTCTTCCTCACCGGGACAGACGAGAACGCCCAGAAGAACGCCCTCGCGGCGGAGGCGGCGGGCCTGGAGACGATCAAGCTCGTCGACGCGAACACCGAGCGCTTCGTCGCCCTCGCGAGGGCCCTCTCTGTATCCAACGACGACTTCATCAGGACGACGGACAGGGCGCGGCACTGGAAGGGCGTTGAGGCCCTATGGAACACGTGCATCAGGGCCGGCGACATCTACAAGAGGAGCTACTCCGGCCTCTATTGCGTCGGCTGCGAGGCTTTCTGGACGGAGAAGGACCTCACCAAAGAGGGCCTCTGCCCGGAGCATCTCAAGGCGCCCGAGAGGATCACAGAGGAGAACTACTTCTTCAGGCTCTCCAAATACCAGCCGGACATCGAGGAGATGATAGAGAAGGACGAGCTGAAGATAGTCCCGGCGACGAGGAAGAACGAGGTCCTGAGCTTCGTGCGCTCGGGCCTAGACGACTTCAGCGTCTCGCGGCCCACGGAGAGGATGAAGGGCTGGGGGATACCTGTCCCGGGCGACCCGAAGCAGACGGTGTACGTCTGGTTCGACGCCCTGGGGAACTACATAACAGCCCTCGGTTACGGCACGCACGGTGACGGGCGCTTCAGGACGTACTGGCCCGCCGACCTGCACGTCATAGGCAAGGGGATAATCCGCTTCCACGCCGTCTACTGGCCAGCGATGCTCCTCTCGGCCAAGGTGCCTGTGCCCAGGGAGATCTTCGCCCACGGCTACGTGACGGTCGGCGGGCACAAGATGTCCAAGTCGATAGGGAACATCGTGGACCCCTTCGCGCTGATAGGGCGCTACGGAACCGACTCGGTGAGGTACTTCATGCTGCGCGAGATCCCGCCCTTCGACGACGGCGACTATTCCGAGCGCCTCATGATAGAGCGGATAAACAACGAGCTCGTTGCGAACGTCGGGAACTTCGCCTACCGCACCCTCTCGTTCCTCGACAGGTACTTCTCCAGGATAGTCCCGGAGCCCGAGGACCTGGAGCCGCGCGACGAGGCACTCATCGCCCGGATGGAGGAGTGCGCGAAGCGGGCGGGCGACCTGCTCTCGCAGCTCAAGACCAAGGACGCCCTCGCCGAGATAATGGCCCTCTCCTCGGAGGCGAACAAGTACTTCCAGGAGACGAAGCCTTGGGAGCTCGTCAAGCTCAAGGACAAGGGCCGGGGCGAGACGGTCCTCTACGTCTGCGCCAACGTCTGCGCGGGCCTCTCTGTCCTCCTCTTCCCCTTCCTCCCGGACGGGGCCGCGAGGCTGCGCTCGCAGCTGGGCCTGGAGAAGCCGGCAGAGTCCTGGGAATCAGCGGCGGAGATGCGAGTGGCGGCGGGGCACAGGATAGGCAAGCCCGCGCTCCTCTTCTCCAAAATAGAGGTCAAGCCCGACGAGTTCCAGCAGGAAGAGAGGAAGCACGAAAGCGCGAAGAAGGATCGCGGTCAGAAAGGGACTGGAAAAGAGGTGACTGACGAGATGACGGTGGAGCCTGCGCAAGAGGCGGAGAAGAGGATAGGCATCGACCAGTTCAGGGAGGTGCATCTGAGGGTCGCGACGATAGTCTCGGCCGAGCCGGTCCCGGGAGCAAAGAAGCTCCTGAAGCTCTCGATAGATGTTGGCGAGGGCGCGCCGCGCACGATAATCTCGGGCATCGCCGAGAAATACGCGCCCCTGGACCTCGTCGGGAGGCAGATAGTGGTCATAGCCAACCTCAAGCCAGCCGTCATACGCGGGAACCGCAGCAACGGAATGCTGCTTGCGGCAGTGGGCTCGGACGGCGAGATATCGCTCCTCAAGCCGGACAAGAAGCTCTTGCCCGGAACCGCGGTGTCTTAGCGTAGGAGGAAAGGAAGAGAACATGGCTCAGAAAAAGGGGGGCAAGCGGACCGCCCCGACGGAAGAAGGGAAAAAGCGGGGGCCCCTTACGCCCAACCTGGGGCAGACGGACAGGATGCTGCGGGCGATCTTCGCATCCATCCTCGTCATCGTCGGGTTCTTCTTCGAGAGGGGCCTCGCGTCGATCGCCATGTATGCCCTCGCCGGCCTCCTCGTCGTCACGTCCCTTGCGGGCATATCCCCGCTCTACAAGCTCCTCGGGCTGGAAACAAGCGGCAAGTGAGCATCGGGCCGCCGGGGAACATTTAAAAGCCCGCAAACGGCTTCAATACACGGCGCCGGGCGCGTAGCTCAGTTCGGTAGTAGCGCTGCTCTGATAAGGCAGAGGTCAAGGGTTCAAATCCCTTCGTGCCCACCAGTTTCCCCTCTTACCGGATGACTTTTGGAGCGCTTCGGCGCCTCGCTCAACCGCCTTGCCTTGCAGTCCCGCTCATTTCGTCGAGACGGCTTTCAGGAGGTCCGATTTCGTCACAATCCCCACGATCCTCCCGCTCCTCTTCCCGGACACGAGGACCGCGGGAAAGTCGTCCAGGAACGCCGCGACGCTCTCTGTCCCCGCGGCGGCAGGGACGACGGGGAAGGCCGGGCCCATTATCTCCCCCACCCTCATCTCCGAGACGCGCTCAAGGGTCATCCCGCGGCGCAGGAGGTCCAGTATCGTCTTCTCCGAGACGCTCCCGACGGGCCTTTCGCCCGAGAAGACAGGGAGCTGCGAGACGTCGTTCTCCCTTATGGACTGTATCGCGCGCCTCACGGGCTCGCCGGCCTGGGCCTTGAGGACGCGCCTGTTCATGAGGGCGGAGACGGGGCTGCTGCCGCGCGCCTCCATCGCCTCCAGCGCGTCGAAGACTGCCTTCACCGTCCGGTAGGAGGGATCGGTGCGCCCACCCTCCATCTTGGAGAGGGCGCTCTGGCTTACGCCCGCCCGTCCCGCGAGGCCCGCCTGCGAGACTCCGGCGGCGCGCCGCCGCTTCCTGACCTCCGAAATATCGGGAATCATTATTCTTTTAGAAATACAGCTATTCCTTTAAGAAACCTGCGATTCCTTTTTAACCGCCCGGGCCGCGGCCCGGCGATGGCAACAGGAAAGCAGCAGCGCAACATCGTCGTGAGCAAGCTCTCGTCCGAGCACATCGAGAACATCGCGGTCGAGATGGTCGAGAGGAAGGGCATAGGCCACCCCGACAGCATCATGGACGGCATGATGGAGGCGGTCTCGCGGGAGCTCTCCAAACACTACCTCAAGCACTTCGGCGGGATCCTGCACCACAACACCGACAAAGGGCAGCTCTCCTGCGGGCAGTCGAACCCCGTGTTCGGCGGCGGCGAGATACTATCGCCCATAAACATAGTCCTCTCGGGCCAGGCGACGGACAAGGCCGGCACGGAGATGATACCAGTCGCCGAGATATCGATAGAGGCCGCGCGCGCCTACATCAAGCAGGCAGTACCCCACATCAACCACCTCGAGGGCGTCGACATGGAGTCGCGCATCGTGATGGGCTCTGCGGACCTGCGGGACAACTATGACAGGAAGATCCCGGGAGCAAACGACACGTCCTTCGGCGTCGGGTACGCCCCGTTCAGCCGCGTCGAGGCGGTTGTCTACAACGTCGAGAAGTTCCTCAACAGCCTCAAGTACAAGAAGGCCCACCCGGATGTGGGCGAGGACATCAAGGTAATGGGCCTGCGCCAGAAGGACAAGATATTCCTCACCGTGGCTGCCGCGATGATCTCCTCGGAGATCAGGAGCCTGCAGGAGTACATGGATTCGCGCGAGAGGGTGAGGAAGGACGTCGAGAAGTACGCATCAAGCCTCGCGGGCCTGCCCGTGGAGGTCGTCGTGAACAACTTGGACTCCCCCAAGAGGAAGTCCGTCTACATCACGGTCACCGGCACCTCCGCCGAGATGGGCGACGCGGGGGCGGTGGGCCGCGGGAACAGGGTGAACGGGCTCATATCGCCCGCGAGGCCCATGAGCCTGGAGGCCGCGGCCGGGAAGAACCCGGTGGGGCACGTCGGGAAGATATACAACCTCCTCGCGACGCGCGCGGCCGCAAACATCGTCAAGGAGATACCCTCGATAAAGGAGTGCCAGGTGAAGCTCCTCTCCCAGATCGGCCGGCCAATAGACGACCCGCACGTCGCAGAGGTTCAGATACTCTCGCCGAGGCTCGCGGAGGACGCCAAGAACGCGAGGAAGATAATGGACAGGGAGCTTGCCGGGATCCAGAGGATAACCAAGGACATTGTCGCCGGGAAGCTGTCCGTCTTCTAGGCAGGCGGACCGGGGGCCTACGGCGAGAATGGCTCTGGAACTGCGGGGGATTTCCCCCCGCGCCCGCTATTTCGCCGCGCGCCTGAACGCTGGCTGCATCGGCGGGAAGGAGGTCGTCTTGGTTGACACCGGGATAGACGAGGACGTCGGCCGCCGGCTCGTGTCCCTCTCCAAGGAGGCGGGCCTCGAGATACGCGCGATAGTGAACACCCATTCCCATTCGGACCATTTCTCCGCCAACAGCGCGGTCGTCGGGAGGACCGGCGCGAAGGTCTGGGCGCCGCGCACCGAGGCGGCGATCATTGAGAGCCCGCATCTGGAGCCCTACTCCCTCTGGGGCATGGCCTCGCCGCCCGAGGAATACGTGAACAAGTACACGCAGGGGATAGCGTGCAAGGTGGACCACATCTACGACAGCGGCCCCCTGGAGGTCGACGGCGTGAAGATGGAGGCGATAGACCTCTCCGGCCACTCGATAAACCAGCAGGGAATACTCTTCGAGGGGATCCTCTTCGCGGGCGACGGGATCTTCGGGCGCGAGACCCTCGCCAAGCACAGGTTCCTCTTCTCATCCGACGTCTCCGGGGCCCTGCGGGCCCTGGACAAGATCGAAGCCCTTTTCTCCGGCGGCAGGGCTCACAAGCTCCTTCCCAGCCACGGCGAGCTCCTCGGGAAGGAGGAAGCGCTCGCGCTCGTAGCCGAGAACAGGAGGAACCTGCAGAGGACGTCGGATGCGATATTTTCCCTCGTCGGCGGGAACACGTCCGAGGACATACTCGCGGCGTTCGCCGGGAGCCACTCACTGGACATGACGCCCGTGCAGCACGCCCTCAACCACACGACCGTGCGCGCGCATCTCACGCACCTGCGCGAGACGGGGCGCATAGGGCCGGAAATGCGCGGCAACAGGCTTATCTGGAACCCGCTGGGAGACCCCTTGGGGAACCCGCCGGACGCCCGCGCGGCGGGCAAGAGTTAAATCCTGGGGCCCCGGCTTGCCTGCGCAATGGAAATCAAGGCAATCGGCATAGAGAACCCGGAGACGTTCGAGATAATAGTGGGCCAGGGCAACTTCGCGGTGAAGACGATAGACGACCTCTACACCCTCATTTATTCCGCGGCCCCGAAGTCGCAGTTCGGGATAGCGATGAACGAGGCCAAGCCACGTCTGGTGCGCGTGGTCGGGAACAGCGAGAGGTGCAAGGAGCTCGCCGCCAAGGCGGCCCTCGACATCTCCGCGGGTCACGTGTTCGTGATATTCATGAAGGACGCATACCCCATACAGGTCATCCCGGTCGTGAAGAACAACCCCTGCGTCGCCAGCATCTACTGCGCAACGAGCAACCCCTTGCAGATCCTCGTCGCGAAGACGGACCTGGGCGCCTCTGTGGTCGGAGTGGTCGACGGGAGCTCGGCTAGCGCCGTAGAGACGGACGAGCAGAAAGGCGAGCGCCGCGAAATGGTGAGGAAATTCGGCTTCGTGCCCGAATAAGGGCGCTGGCCGCTTCGTCCGACCCGCGAATGCGAGCCCTCCGCAAGGAGCTCAATTGTCCTTAATTACGAACTTGAACCTCTTGTTCCTCTTCCCTTTGCTCTCGTAGCCGGTGAACTCGAGCCTGCCAATCCTCCCGAGACTCTCGACGTGGCAGCCGCCGTCCGGCTGGGCGTCCAAGCCGACGATCTCGACGATCCTGTATTTCTCGAGGTTCAGGATGCCCTTGGCAAGCTTCACGAACTCCGGGCGCCCCCGGACCTCCTCTTTGGTGAGATAGTAGATTCTCACGGGAAGGTCCTTCTTGATGAACTCGTTAGCGTCGTCGAAGACCTTCTGGAGGCGCGCCTTGTCAAAGCCCTCCCAGTCCAGGTCCACACGCCCGCCGTCGACATCCATCTGGTTCCCCGTGACGAGGATCCCTAGCTCCACACTTATTATCCCGACGAGGAGGTGGGCCGCCGTGTGGTAGCGGGAAAGGATCGCCCTGCGGGCGGCATCTATCCTCCCGACGATCCTGTCGCCGACGAGGAGGCCCGGCCTGTCCAGCTCGTGTATTATCCTCTGGCTCTCATTCTTCACGAAGGAGACTTGGAACTCCTCCCCGTCCTTCAGGATGACGCCCTTGTCCGTCGCTATCCCGCCGGAGGACGGGTAGAATGCGGTCCGGTCCAGCTCTATTTTGTGGCCGTCCGCGGCCGTGACGGTGGCTTCGAACTCGACAAGCTTCATGTCCTTCTGGTAGAGGAGGTCCGTCGCCATTTTTCCAGCGGGCGAGAGGGGAGGAGCCGTATATAAAACAGCCTACGGGCCGATGGGCTAGATTTAAAAACGGTCCTCCCAGGCCGCGCACCGAAATGAACCACAGAGCAAAATGTGCATATTTCCTGGCAGTGGCCGCGATAGTCCTTGCGGGGGCGACGCTTCATCCCGCATTCTCTGCCTCTCCCTCAAGCTCTCCGTCCCGGCCCAGGACTACGTCGGCGCGGTCCAGGCCGCGATAACCGCGCCCGAGGTGCAGGGGATACTCAAGGGGCAAAACGTCCTCATGGAGGTAAGGGACGGCGAGAAGAGCTCCTTCGTGGCCGTCCAGGGCGGGTCGGCGGCCCCCGCGTCGGGCGGTAGCGCCGCTGACATCGTCGTATCCGGCTCCTCGTCGGCGTTCCTCTCAGTGATGAATTCCCCTAACCAGGCCTCCGCCCTCATGCGCGCGATATCCGACGGGGTGATCGCCGTCAACGCGAAGGACCCAGTCAAGCAGGCCGTGATCAAGGCGGCCATCAAGAGCGGGCTCCTCAAGGCGCCCCGGCTCTCGGGAGGGCTTCCCCTGGGAAGCTGCCTGCGCATATCGGTCGGCGGCTAGGATTACCTCGCCAACAAGTTCGGCGGGATAATAGGCGCCCTGCCGAGGGACTAACTATGACAAGTTCGCGACGCCCCCCGCGCCCAAATCTATAAGTTCCACAAGCCCCCCGCCCGCAGCATGCCGCTGATAAGGGCCGCGATCTTTGACATCGACGGGACGCTCGCGGACACGACGCCTATGCTCATCGGGGCGTGGGCCCTCGCGGTCAGGCGGACGGCGGGGATTTCCGTGCCGAGGCGCTCTCTCGTGCGCCTTATGGGATATTCCGCGGAGGAGACGGTAGCGGAGCTGGGCATCGGGCCGCCGGCCCTGCGGGCTGCGGCGAAAGAGGAGTTCGCGCGGATACTTGAAGAGTCCTCCTATTTCAGGGAGGCCCGGCTCTTCCCCGGCACCAGGCGGGCCCTGGGCCTCTTGAAGAGGTCGGGCATCCGCCTCGCCATAGTCTCCGCCGGCACTAGGGAGAAGGTCGACAGGCTGCTCTCGCACCTGAGGCTCGGAGGGATTTTCGACGCCACAGTCTCCAGCGAAGATTGCCCGGGAGGCAAGGTCTCCGGAAGGCCTTTCTGGCTCGCCTGCAGGAGGCTGGATGTGAAGCCCGGCGAAACGGTCTGCATCGGGGATGGGACGGCGGACGCGGCCGGTGCGAGGAAGGCCGGCTGCGTCGCGGTTGCTGTCCTGGTCTCCCGCGCGCCGAGGAGGAGCCTCGCGGAGGCGGGCGCCGACTATTTCGTGAGGGACGTTTCCGCGCTCCCCGCCCTCATCCGCAGGCTTCTCAGGAAGCGTCGGTAGGAAACTCCCGCGCGACCCCTTCCCCGTCGGCGGGCGCTCCCGCAACGGTCCTGTCGATGAGCGGCGTCAGCGCGGCGACGAAGAACGCGATGCTCGCTAGGTGCAGCAGGGTGAATGGGACCTGCCCGACGAGCGAGTCCCAGAAGGGAGGCCCGAACATCAGGCTGCTTGCGATCGGGCCCGTGACGAAATCGAAGAGGAGGACGCCCGCGACGCTGCTCCCAATGTAGGTCCAGAACGACACGCGCCCCTTCATCCTCCCGTACGCGAAATGGAACGCGAGGCCGATCGCCGCATAGGTCGCGGCGGTGACGATCGTCCAGGAGCCGACCTTCCCCGTGATAGCGTCGAAGGACGCCATTGTGAGGAACGCGAAGAGGCCCGCCTGCCACCAGGACCCCGCGCGCGAGAACGGGAGCATCGCGCCCATTATCGGGTCGTTGTTGGGGATGAACCTCAGGAGCCTGTAGAGGTTGCAGAAGATCCCCGCGAGGACCATCTTAACGCCCGGTATCTGTCCAGCCTTAGCGCGCGCCATCGCGGCCGGCTGGCTTGCTTCGGTTGCATTTATCCTTGACACGACGACGCTGGAGTGATGCGGGTTCCGGCGGCGGAGAAGAGGCTGGCACAGGGGACGGTCCTCCGCAGCGGACCCGAAGTTGGGCTGACACGATAGCTTTGCACCAGCCGAGGCTGGTGCGGGAGGAGGTCAATCCTACAGGCGCGATCTGGTCCGCGGACCACCTTCGGTCCGACTGCGCGACGAGCGCTAGCGAGGAGTGCAGGGGGAGGCCGCGCCCTCGAGCGAGGTCCGTAGCGACCGCAGGACGCGAAGCCCTGCGCGACGAGCGCTAGCGAGGAGTGCAGGGGGAGGCCGCGCCCT
>DYHY01000029.1 GCA_020723935.1 Candidatus Micrarchaeum sp. | reverse complement strand
AGGGCGCGGCCTCCCCCTGCACTCCTCGCTAGCGCTCGTCGCGCAGGGCTTCGCGCCCTGCGGTCGCTACGGACCTCGCCCGAGGGCGCGGCCTCCCCCTGCACTCCTCGCTAGCGCTCGTCGCGCAGGGCTTCGCGCCCTGCGGTCGCTACGGACCTCGCCCGAGGGCGCGGCCTCCCCCTGCACCACCTTATCTTACGGCAAGCCATAACTGCGTGGCGCATGGACCTCGCGGTCGCCGCAACTCCCTCAGCCCCCTGCCGGAGCGTAGCGCGCAGGTCCTCCGCGGAGGACGCCACAGTATCTTGCAGAAGGCCTCATCCGGCCGGCCCGATCTCAGGCGGATTGCGCCGCCCTCTCGAAATCCTTCTTGTCGGCGAGTTCCATCGCGCAGTCGAAATGGTCGAAATGGTCGTTTCGGAATCCGGGTCCGACGCGCACTCCGCGGCGTAGCGCCTCTTTCGCGCGGCCGACCTTCCCGAAAACGGCCGCGGCGTAGAGCATGTGATCCAGCGAATAGACGTTCCTCGGTATCGCCAGGCGCACGAAATCGTTCTTGGCGGGCTCCAGGATCCGCCCCTTCGCGTCCTTCTTCGCGTACATCATGTTCCCGATTGCGACGCTCCTTATGCCGCCCATCGCGTAGAGCAGGAGGGCCAATGTGTCCGAGCGGTATTCGCTCTCGGGCACACGCGCGAGGTATTCCTTGGCGTCAATGTAGACGGCGTGTCCGCCGGCGGGGCTCACCAAAGGGACGCCCATCCCGGCGAGGAGACCGTGGAGCGTAGCCACCTGCCCCACACGCGACCGCAGGTACTGGAGCTCGGTCGTCTCCTCTATCCCCCGAGCGACGGCCTCTAGGTCGCGGCCGGCCATCCCGCCGTACGTGAAGAGCCCCTCGTTCCTGATTATCGAGGGCCTGCAGGCGAGATAGAGCTTCTCGTGCCCGGCGGAGAAGAGGATCGCGCCGCCGATGTTAGTCCTCGCGTCCTTCTTCGCGCTGAACGTCGCGCCGTCGACATATGAGAACATCTCCCAGACGATTTCCTTGATCGTCTTCCTCGCGTAGCCGGGCTCGCGCTCGTGGATGAAATAGGCGTTCTCCGCGAACCTGCACGCGTCGAAGAAGAACAGTATCCCCTCCTTCCTGCAGAACCCAGAAAGCTCCCTTATGTTCGCCATGCTCGCCGGCTGCCCGCCGCCCGTGTTGTTCGTTATCGTTAGGAGGACGAGGCCTACTTTCCCAGGGTTCTCGGAGGCAAGCCTTTTCAGGCGCGAGAGCTCCAGGTCGCCCTTGAACGGGCGCTCAACCGTGTTCCCAGCCTCGAAATCCCCGCAATAGAGATTCTCGCACCTGCAAAAGGAGCTCGCCCAGCCCAGCGTCGTGTCGAAAAAGGCGTTGGAGGCGATTATGGAATCCTCGCTTATTCTGCCGCTCGCCTTCAGGCCCTCGAAAAGGCTCCTCTCCGCCGCGCGGCCCTGGTGGGCCGGAAGGACGTACCTCAGCCCGGTTATCCTCCTGAAGGCGCCAGCGAACCTCGTGAAGCTCGTAGCGCCCGCGTACGCCTCGTCCCCGACCATCATCGCGGCCCACTGCTCCTGGCTCATCGCGCCCGTGCCCGAATCGGTGAGGAAGTCTAGGGCTACGTCTGCGGATCTCACGGAGAAGAGGTTGTATTTCGCCTTCCTAAGGATCGCGAGCCGCTCCCCGACGCCGAGGCCGACGGCCAGTATCGGCTCCGTCATCTTGGTCTTGAAGGGGGGCACTCCGCGACTTGCGAGCCTGAACGATCCGTCCGCGCCGGTCCTTGCCATCTTCCGAAAGTTCCTTCTCCGGCACTCCGGGAACAGGCCCGTCCTTTTATCTGATTCCCTCGGCGGGCCGAATCCTATTTATGCCGGCGGGGCCGCCCCTGCGGATGGCAGACATAAAGCGCGCCGCGCTGATAATATCGATCGCTATCTTCTTCTCGTTCCTCGTCGTCCTCGGGACGGACCTGTTCCTCTCCGAGCCCACGTACGAGAAATATTGCGCGCCCCAGAGGCCAGCCCCCTACCTTTCGCAGCCGAAGGCGGACGGCGCATACGCGCCCGGCAACTGCATCGCGATAAGCCCCTCGCCGGCGCAAGAAGTAGACTGCCAGGCTTCCGGAGGGTATTTCGAATACTCCTACGCCGAGAACGCCAGCTGCCCGGCGTCGTATTCGTGCAACACCTGCCAGGTGGGCCTGGAAGCGGCGAGGAAGAGCTACAACCTTGTCTTCTTCATAGTCGCCGTCATCTTCGGCTCGGCGGCGCTCATCTTCGGCGTCCTCGCGCCGGAGAGGATAGACTCCATCGGGACGGGCTTTATGTACGGCGGCATAATCCTCATGGCCTATGGCACGCTCAGGTACGCTGACCTCTCCAACAAGTTCGTGAGGTTCCTTGCGATATTCCTGGAGCTCGCCCTCGTCGTGTGGGCCACCTACATGAAGATCGAGAAGGCGAAGGAACGGGCGACGGGCAAGGGCAAGAAGCCGGCCGGAAAGCGGGTGCCCTGACCGGGAGCGAGGCCTTTTTCCTGGCGCGCTGGGCGGGCACTTTTAGCTGATTCGCAAAACTCGGCAAAACATATAAAGGGCCGCGACGGATGGACGCCTCCATCTGGGTCTACTCGCTCGTGAGCGTCATAATAGTCAGCCTGATCTCCTTCATAGGCGTGATAAGCTTGAAGATGAAGATGGAAGGCCTCAGGAAGGCTATCTTCCTCTTCGTCAGCTTCTCCTGCGGCGCGCTCTTCGGGGATGCCTTCATACACCTCCTGCCGGAAGCGGCGAGGGACGCAGGAGGCTTCGGGCTGGGCGTCTCGTCCGCGGCCCTTGCCGGAGTGGCCCTGTTCTTCGTCGTCGAGAAGTTCATTCATTGGCACCATTGCCACCAGGAGTCGACCCGCGAGCATCCGCACGTCTTCGCCTACATGAACCTGGTCGGAGACTCGGTCCACAACTTCATAGACGGCCTGGTGATAGGAGCTAGCTACCTAGCCGGCATCCCGATCGGAATCGCGACGACGATAGCGGTCGTCCTCCACGAGATACCGCAGGAGCTGGGCGACTTCGGCGTCCTCGTGCACGGGGGTTTCTCCGTCTCCAAAGCGCTCCTCATGAACTTCCTCGTCTCGCTCACGGCCGTGCTCGGGACGATCGTTGCTGTTTCAATGGACTCGTACGTCCCGGGCATGAGCGCGTTCCTCGTGCCGTTCGCGGCGGGGGGCTTCATATACATAGCCGGAAGCGACCTCATCCCGGAGCTCCACAAGGAGACCTCCCCAGGGAAATCTGCGATGCAGCTGGCCGCGTTCCTGTTCGGAATGGGCCTGATGTACGTTCTCCTTCTCGTCGGATGACTCGGCCGGGCTAGCTGGCAAAATTTCTCCGGCAGACTTCCTGGGGCTCAGAACCCGTCCGAGTCGTCCTCTTCCCCAGCCTCGTCGTCCCCTTCCCCGGTCTCGTCCTTCTCGTCTTCGGTCGGAATGTCGTCTTCCTCGGAGGATTCTTCGTCTTCCTCGGACTCGTCGTTTTCCGCGGCTCCCTTCTTCAGGACTTCCTTTTTCATCTTCGGTTCCTGCGTCCGCGGGTACCCATTAATAAGCGTTTCAATCCCGGCCGGGCCGGCGGGAAGCCGAGGAGCCTGGAATAATCCGGAAGGAACATCCCCGGCGTCCTCGCGCGGTATCTCTCGTACTCCTTCCCGAACCTCGCCAGGAGCGCATCCTTCTCCAGACGCATCCAGAAGGAAAGGACGAGCGTCAGCCACGCGGCGCACGCGAGGAGGCGGGCGGAGGGGAACGCGGGGAGGAGCCCCTAGGCCAGGATTATGTCGGCCGAATAGATTGGGTGCAGGACCGCCGAATAGACGCTCCCGGTCGCAAGCCTCCTCGTCTGCGCGGCGCTCAACGCTGCCCGCCCGTTCTCCCTGACCGCCGCCGGGAAGAAACAGAGCCAGTTGACGGCCGCCGGGATCGCGAGGATCCACAGGAACCTGGGCAAGGGAAGGGCGGCCCGGGGGACGATGGCGAGGAGGGCCGCGCATCCGGCGAGGACGGCGGCCCACATCAGGAGGGGGGAGACAAGCCTCGGGTCGGGGCGCGCCATCTCCCGTCAGCCGAACCAGTGGCGTATCGCGGAGCCGACGAAGTTGGTGACCACGATGACTATCACCGATATGAGCAGGTGCTCCCCTATCACCTTCCAGGGCGCCTCCTTCTCGGCCTTCGCTATCAGGTAGCTGAGGGTCGCGAGGAGGAAGAGACCCCATCCGATCGCCGCGATGATCGCGGCGTCAAGGGGGAGGAGGAGGACGGGCACCAGGAACGTCAGGGCGAAGAAGAGCTTGGATGCGAAGGTCGCGAAGGTTGACTCCCAGATTTCCAGGACGGTGTGCTTGTTCTCGGCCTCCTCGGCGATGTGCATCCCGAGAGCGTCGGAGAGGGCGTCGGCGATCGCGATCGTGAGTATCCCGCTGATGACGACGAGGCGCGAATGGGTCCCGGAATTGAGACCGACCATGAGGCCCAGCGTCGTTATTATCCCGGAGGTCGAACCGAAGGAAATCCCCGCCCGCCACGTCTCGCCCAGCCTGTCCATCCTGCGCGCGCGCAATCCCACAGGGAGGGAAGCCGGGAGAGCCCTTTAAAAAAAACATCTTCCGGCCGACGGGGGCGCGCCCGTTCCGGTTAAATATCGGTGGCGCATCCCGCCCTCCCGATATGGCCGCAAGAGGCGCCGCGGGGAGCCTACCGCCGACATGGGAGAGAAGAAGGCGGCTGCGCTCCTTTTCGCCGCCTGCATCATCCTCCTTCTGCTCGTGCGCGCGCGGTATTCTGCGCCCTCCTGCCCGGGCTGCAACGTCCTGATGATAACCCTCGACGTCCTCCCCGCAAGCCACCTCGGGACGTACGGCTACTCCAGGAACACGACGCCCAACATCGACGCCTTCGCCGCAAAATCGTGGCTCTTCGAGAAAGCCGTCTCCCCCACGCACATAACCTTCGATTCCGACGCGTCGATACTCCTCGGGCGGCCAATCAAGAAGGCGAGGCTCGGCGCCCTGGCGATGAGCGCGCCCAACTATTTCATGGAGCGGGCGGGCCTGGCCGGCGACCTGATGCTCCCGGAATTCCTCCTGAGGAAGGGATACTACACGTTCAGGAGGAGCTGCGTTGACTGGGCGTTCCCTCGGGGCCTTGGCGGGGATTTCCAGGAGAGGGTGATCGGGGACTGCTTCGTCCCGGGGGCTTCGGAATGGGAGGGCTTGGACGAGGCGGCCCCGGCCGAGATATCCCGCCTTCCGAGGCCCTTCTTCGCCTTCTACAACTCGTTCTACCTGCACGATCCCTACGATGACGGGAACGTGACGCCCTTCTTCTATCCGGAGTACCCGGGGCGCCTGAGGAACGCCACGCTCGATTTCATGCGTAGCTACGTGGCCAACGGCGTCTACTACGGGACTGACACGGGGAACGAAAGCTGGGAGCTTTCGGCCGAAGACCTCGCCTGGATAGTCTCGCGCTACGACGACAAGCTGAGGCGCGAGGACGAAGCCGTCGGGAAGATCCTCGGGTTCCTCAATGAAAGCGGCCGGCTCGGGGACACGATCGTGGTCATAACGTCGGAGCACGGCGAGGAGCTGGGGGCGTCACTCGTCCACCAGTCGTTCGGCCACGGGGGGCTTTCCGCGCAGACCGTCCATGTCCCGCTGATAATCCGCGTTCCCGGCGCGAAGCCCCGCAGGATCGGGAGCCTTGTCCAGACGACGGACATCTACGGCTTCCTCGCATCCGTCCTAGGCTTTGAGCCGCCCCGGGGGGTCTCCAAGACCGCCCTCCTCTCAGGCAGGGAGTATGCCTTCTCGTTCGAGGGGCGCGACAGCGGGAAGGGGGGCTCGGTGATCACAGCGGACGGCCTCAAGGTGCAGCGCGCCGTGGAGGGGAACCTCATTGTGAGCAGGGTTGATTTCGGGACGGACGAGGAGATCCCTTCCGACGAGAGAGCGCCCGCCTGGCTAATCGCCGCCGTAGACAGGGAGATCGCCAAGAGCAGTTGACTCCTAATGCAGGGGCGGGGAGAAAACCCGGCGTCGGCCGGCCTGACGCCGGGCCAGGGCACCGGCCCGTCCGGAACTATTCGGGGAGCCTGACGTCGAAGACCAGCCTGAACTTTCCGGGCGCGATCGCGCCGCATCTGCGCATGCCAAGTATCCGCGCGCCGGGGAGCTTCCTCCCGAGAAGGGCCCTTGTCTCCGAGAAATCCCTGCCGAAGGAGTAGAAATGGATGAATGCGCCGGGCCTCGCCGCGGCGAGGGCGACGTCGAGGAAATCCCCGGCGCTCTTGGGGAGGGGCATTATCACCCTGTCGAATCTCTTCCCCAGAGGCGGGACTGCCTTCGCAACGTCGCCTTCGATGGCGACGCTGTTCCTCCCGACCTTGTTGAGGGATATGTTCTCCTCCATATATTGCACTGCCGCAGGATTTAGCTCGACGGAAGTTACCTTGCAGTCCGGGTGGCGCTTCGCGATCAGTATGGAGAAGGGGCCGACGCCGGCGAACATAACGAGGATCTCCTCGTTCTTCCCGACGAGGGACTCGACGCGCGCCCTCTCCGCCGCCTGCCTCGCGGAGAAGTAGGCTATGGCCGGGTCAAGCTTCAGCCTTACGCCGTTCTCGGGATGGATCGTCTCGGTGGACTTGCCGTATATCAGCCTGAGGGGCCTCACCCTGTATTCGTCCTCAATGTTCCCCGCCCGCGTGCAGACGGCAGTTAGGCTGCAATAGACCTGCCTGAGGGCGCCCGCGGCGTATTCCTGCTCCTCGGGCGAGAGGCCGGAGACGTCCAGTATCCCGACCGTCCCGACGATGTCGAATGACTTGGAGAACGAGCCCGAGGAGAGGATCCCTGAGAGCCTCTTTGCGAGGGACTGGTTCTGGTTCTTCTGGGCGGGAAGATCGGCGCTGACTGTGCGCATGCCCCGGGGCAGGCCCTCGGGCTTCGCGATGACAGGGAAGAGGACGAACCCCGCCCCCCGGGAGACCTTGCGCGACGGGTCGAGGAAGCCCTCCGACGCGAGCCTGCGCCTAGCGGATTCCGCATCCGCGCTCGCAACCCTGACGGCCAGCTTCCCCGGGCTTGCCGGCTCCTTCCTCCCGGCGGCGGCATCCTTCTTCCTTCGCATGTCCCTTGGGGCGCTCCCGGCCCCTCCACGTTATAAAAAAAAGCGGTTTTAATAAGGGAAAAGGAGCCATCCTGCGCGATGCTCACCCTCGTCGGATTGGGCCTGGATGTCGCGGAGATAACCCTGAAGGGCGTGGAAGCCGTGAAGGCGGCGGGCAGCGTCCTCCTTGAGGAATACACGAACACCATAACCGAAGAGCAGGTCTCCTACCTCGAGAAGCTCACCGGCAGGAGATTCGAGCGGGCCAAGAGGCCCGACATAGAGGAGAAGTCTGGCGAGCTCCTGGAGCGCGCGAGGAAGGGGGACGTCGCAGTCCTCGTCTCCGGGGACCCGCTCGCAGCGACGACGCACCTCTCGCTCCTTGAGGAGGCGCGCGAGAAGGGTGTGAAAGTGGAGGTCGTCTCCGCCCCCTCGATATTCACCGCCGTGGGAAAGACGGGCCTGCAGCTCTACAAGTTCGGTAGGACCGTGTCGTTCCCGCGCGCGGGCGAGTTCCCCTCAGTCGTCGAATACGTGAAGAGGAACCTTTCAGCAGGCCTCCACAGCCTGATACTCCTGGACATCGGGGTGGACCCCGTCAACGCGGTGAGGCACCTCAAGTCGTTCTTCCCGGAGTTCGTCGTCGTCTCGCGCGCGAACAGGCCGGACATGAAGATAGCCTGGGGGCCGGCGGAGCGCCTGGAGAAGATGATGTTCGGGACGCCCCCGCACTGCATAATAGTCCCGGCCAAGCTCCATTTCACCGAGGAAGCGTTCCTCAGGGGTTTCCGCTTTGACTGACCCCGCCATCGAGGCGGCCGCGAGGAAGGAGATCGAGCGTAGCGGGCGGGCGCTCGCCGCGGTGAGGCTCGCGGGGAAGGATGCGCGGGCCGAGAAGGTCCTCCTCCTCGCCAGATCCTACCTCTCCGACGGGGGGCATTTCCTCTCCAAGGGGAAATTCATCGAGGCTTTCGAAGCCGCCGTCATATGCTGGGGCTACTTGGACGCGGGCCTGCACCTCGGAGCCCTCAAGCTCTCGGACGAATCGGCGAAGGAAATATTCACTGTTTGAGCCGGGGGACGACGGGCTCCTTCCTGAACGGCTTGCTCTTGATCATTGCGAGCTCCGCAACGGTGCCAACCAGCGCGTAGAACACGATGTTTGCGCCTGCGAGCGATATGAATTTCCAGGGCTCCCCGGGGCCGAAGGGCTCCGTGGCGAATGAGCCGGGGAGGTTGAGGACTGCCAATATCCCCCCGGCGATCGAGGAGGCGGGGCTCAGGACCGCGAGCCTCCCGAGAACGTAGTGAAGTGAGAACAGGATCATCGTCGCCGCGAGGTACGCCGCCGGGACGACGAGGACGGGGCGCGGGAGCTTCAAGGGGGCCTTTTTTTCCATCTGCCAGAGGGCCCGCGCCGCCGCCCGTTAATAATTGTTGTGAAGCTGCCGCCCTGAAATGCGGCCTTCTTGTTATCCCGGGACAGGGGGGCGCGAACGCGCGCTCCGACGGGGGACATAAAACAATCCGAAGAAGAAATTCTGCGAGGGGAAGGGAGCGGGAAGGGCGAAGATTCTCCCGCCCGCGCCGCCGCCCAAAGCCCCTCTTTTCCCTGTCAAGTGATGACCGCTATTTCACGGCCGGCGTCCCGCCGCCGCTTGCCGGCACATACGGGTCGGGCAGATTGTGCTTCTTGCAGTAGTCTGACATCGCTTCCAGGAGGGTGGCGGTCCGCAGCTCGACGTATTTTGTCGAGTGCCCACGGTACTTGCCGACCTTGATCTTCTCGGGGGTCCTCCCCTTCTCATTCTCCTCGACGCGGACGTACTGCGCGAGGGACGTGAGCGCGTCGTACTGCTTGGACATCTTGACCTTCCCGCGATAGGCTATGTTGCGCAGGCCAAGCATCGCCAGGTCAGCGTCGGGATATTGCGTGCCGAGCGTGTAGTTTGCGACGTTCCCATCTTCGACGTAGCTCAGTTTTAGCTTATCCCGTTTGTAGACGGGCGCGGCCCTCGGCGCCTTCGCCTTCTTCTCTTCCACCGGCGCCTCCGCCTTCGCCTCTTCCATCGGCGCCTTCGCCTCTTCCATCGGCGCCTCCGCCTTCGCCTCTTCCATCGGCGCCTTCGCCTCTTCCATCGGCGCCTCCGCCTTCGCCTCTTCCATCGGCGCCTTCGCCTCTTCCATCGGCGCC
>DYHY01000047.1 GCA_020723935.1 Candidatus Micrarchaeum sp. | reverse complement strand
CCGTCCTTAGAGGCGATCGCGCCCGGCGAGACCCGCTCCTACTACCTCGAATACACCTACGACTACCGCGACAGGTTCCTGCGCGACAACAACAAGACTATTCTGCCTGACAGGGACAGCTATTCGGCGACGAACGGGATTTTCACATCCTACATCTACGTGAGAAACCCCATGCCTTCCACGGATTTCGTTTCCGAGATAATCCCCTCGGCCGACGAGCGCCTCAAGCTCATGTCCGCCCAGCGCATCGGCTACGCTCCCGTCCTCATGGCTGAGGAGCAGGAATCCTACGACAGCGAATGCCTTGATGCCCTTCCGGCCGACGGGGACCGGCTCCCGTGCAGGACGGCGGTCTGGAACGAGTCGTTCTACCACATGACCTCCATCTCTACCAGCCTCGACATATCTGGGGATTACAATCCCGACGACAACGCCCTGTTCTCCCGGATACCAGAGAAGGACAGGCCCCCCGAGAGGTTCGGGAACCTCTCCCGCGCGGCGTCCTCGCTCTCAGACGACCTCCCGGCGAACGAGACCGCCGTGTTCCGCCTGACGTTCAGGGCCCGCGAGTACGGCAGCGGCGAGTTCTTCGTGGGCGTCACGGGCGTCGAGAAAAGGGCGCCCCAGCAGGGCTTCGGGGCGATGTCGTCCGAGCCCCCCGAGACGATAGCATTCGGCCTTGACCCGGACTGGACGAGCGGCCCCTGGAGGATAATAGACGGCGTCTCCCGCGAGGCGACGACCGGCAGCGGGAGCGTCGGCGCCGCGAACTCCAACGTCTGGAGGACGATAACGGTCTCTAACGTCATCCCCGACGTCAGCACGCAGGGAGCGGACGACGGCTACGAGGCGGAGTTCGACCTGAACAACTACGGGATGTGGACCGACACGAACCGGACCGCGGTCTACCTCGAGAAGGACGACGGCTACGCAGTCTTCAACGCCGCGCCGTACGTAGGGGTGGGCGTCGCCTGGTACGATGACAGCGCAAATAACGGACAGGACCGCATCATAATAGCCTTCAACAGGAACGGGAACGGTTCCAAGCAGCAGGGAGATTTCGAGATAAACCTGACCCTCACCGACGGCGGCGGCGACACGTCGAGATACAGAGAAGTCGCCTCGAACGGCGCCTGGACCTCCTGGGTCGCCCTTCCCGGCGGGATGAGCGCCTCGGGCGAGTGGACGAGCCCCGCGTGGGAAGCTGATTTTGCTTTTCCCCTCTACAACCTGACGAACGGCACGTACAACCCCGATTACGTCAACAAATCCAGGATGTGGATACAGCTCTTCGACTCGAACGGCGGAAGCGCGAACAGGACAGTCAACATCTCAGGCACGCTGGAAAACCCGTCCGACTGGATAAACCTCACATACAATATAACGAACGTCCCACCGATCGCGGGCGTCGACTACGCCTGGCAGGCTCCGGACAACAC
>DYHY01000028.1 GCA_020723935.1 Candidatus Micrarchaeum sp. | reverse complement strand
TGAAACACCAAAGGTGAATGAAAAAGATGGACAGTACTGCGACAACGACGGCATCGGCATATGAGGGCGAGCCGATGGTGGAGATTGTGATGGGCGACCCGACAAGCAAGGTCTACGTCGTCCGCATGCCTGCCTCCAAGGCGGCGGCCTTCGGATACGGGGCAAGGGCCCCTTCTTCCGGCGGAGAAGGGGGCGGGAAGCCGGGGGACTATCGGGAGGCGCCTGCCTCCGGCTATCGGGCGGAGGTGAACATAAACCCATGACAGACCCCGTCTATCTGGGCGACGTGCTCTCCGGGGCCGCCAGGCTCTACGTGAGGGCCACCGCCCTTGCGGTCGGCGCGTACGTGGAGGTGGAGCCCGGGACGGAGGGCAGCTACCAAGTGGACATCGTCGAGTTCGACGCGATGGCCGGCTGGCAGAAGACGGGCGAGGCGTACGTCGTCAAGGGAGAACCCCGCGCGCCGGCGGAAGGCCTTCCCGGGCCCTGAGGATCCGGGCCGGCGTGCCCCGCGGGGCACGCCGGATTTTTTCTTTTCCGGCTGCGGCTGACCAATAAGTACCGGCGCCGGCCCAGCCAAGGCTGGAAAAGACAATTGACTGAGAAGCTATTTTGGCACAGTTTGAGGACGGTGCCAGCGCCGCGGTCCGCTGGCCGCGAGAGTTTTGATGCCTGAGTAATTTTGGCACGGTCCGCTGGCAGTGCCAGCGCCGGCTCCGTTCGGGGAGGGGTCCTGGCACGCAGCTCCCTTACCTCAGTTCCGCTACCCCGAAGACACCGGCCCGCTAGCGTATGGTTGCTACCTTCCGGTCCTGGCCCGTTGGCACGCGGGCGGCTCGTTCGGGACGAAACGTCGCCGTTGGGGGAAATCTGCGGAGGTCAAGTCCTCCGGGATCTCGGCCGGCCCGCTCAGTCCGCCATGAAGCCCGTTTGCGGCCCCCCTTGCGGGGTTCGAGGTCTAGGGCTGGTGACCCACCTAGCTGGCGGAAGGAATCCGGAACCGGGCGGTTTTAACGCTTCTGGTTCCCCGCAGGGCCCTGCGCTTGCCGCGGCAGCCTTGCAAAAACCCGGCGGTTTCGCGCGAAATGAACGGGCTTTTAAACGGCGTCAAAAGGCCGGGGGAAGGAAAAGGAAACAGACATAACAAAGAAGCCAAAAGGGCCGGGGCTCCGGACTTCCGCGCGATAATCGATGGGATATACCGGGCCGGCGAGGATGTCGGCTTCGCGCTCGCGCGGGGCACGTCGGGGGAGGCGGAGATCGCGCCGACAGGGGAGAGGTATTCCTACCGGGTGCGCCCGCATGTCGAGCTGCTCGTGATCGAGGGGATCGGCTACCCAATAAGGATGTCCTTCGGGGTGAGCTCGGCGCCGGGCGTGAAGCTCGTGCCCAAGGAGATGCTCATGTACTTCCCCGAGGAGGCGTACGGGAGGCTGACCCTCGAGCAGGCGGAGGCATCGGTGGGCGCGACCCTGAACTCCCTCGCGAGGGGGATGACCGGGGAGGTCCACCACGGCCCGGCGAGGATAAGCGCCGAGGACCGCGGCGATTTCCGGATACATCGCAGCTGGCACATCCACGGGGTCGGGAAGAACTTCGCGCACACTTTCGCGACCTACGGCGTCGGGACGGACAAGGAGACGGGCGGCAAGGCGGTCTGCCTGAGCGTCCAGTCCAGGTACGGGAGCCCGCATTTCGAGCACAAGAAGGAACACCTGGCGGAGATTGCTGGCGCTCTCTGGAGGGGCGCCTATGAGGGGAAGGAAGGCTGAAAAGGCCCTCTTCCACATCGTTTTTAAACGCCCTCCGGAGACCCCTTCCAGGCAAATGAAGGAAGGACTCGAGCTCCCGCCCAAGATAATCTCGGCCGTGAGGAAGAGGAAGCCAAAGCCCAAGCGCGTCCTCGTCCATCTCCCGGCCGGCCTCGCGCACCTCGCGATGAGGATTTCGGACGGCCTCGCGGGGACGGAACTGCTCTTCTGGGGCGAGGGCTGCTACGGGGCCTGCGACATACCGCACGTGCAGGCGCGCGCCCTGGGGTGCGACCTGGTAGTGTCGGTAGGCCACAGCCCGATGAGGCACTGGAACAGGCTCGCCGTCCCTACGATCTTCGTCGAATACTTCAAAGGCAGGTCCGAGGATCTCAGGATTCCGGAGATTTCCAGTGGGAGCATCGCGCTCGTCGCCTCCAACCAGTTCTTGCACCTCCTCAAGCCGGCGAAGAAAATCCTGGAAGCCAGGGGGAAGGAGGTCTTCCTCGGGAAGAGCGGAGTGATGTGCTCCTACGACGGGCAGGTCACGGGCTGCGATTTCGTCGCCGCGACGAGCGTGAAGAGGAAGGCGAACGCCGTGATGATCCTGGGCGAGGGTGACTTCCATTCGAGCGGCCTCGCCGAGGCTTGCGCGCCGCTTCCCGTCTACCAGCTGGACCCGGCACAAGGGGAATTGAAGAAGGTCGAGCCTGTGAAGAGAAAGAAGATCAGCTTCCTTTACGCCAAGGAGAGGTTCGGGATCCTAGTGAGCTTCAAGCCCGGCCAGGAGCACCTCGCCCTCGCGGAGGCAATCAAGAGGAAGCTCGAATCCATGGGGAAAAAGGCTGTGATGATCGCGGGCGACGCGTTCACGCCGTCGGTTCGTAACTTCTCGGACGTTCAAGTCCTGATAACCGTCGCCTGCCCGAGGATGTTTGACGACGACGAGGCGTACGGGATACCGATACTGTCCGCCGAGGAGGTCCTGAGGGCGCTCTCCGTTGGCGAGAGGAAGAAGGACAGCTTCTACTCGCAGAAGAATTCGTGAGCCGCTAGGCGAGGCCGGAGCCCGTTATCGAGAAGCTCCTGGAGGCGCCCTCGGCAACGCACCTGCTCTTCTCGATCCTCGCGCTCCTCTTCCCGGCGCCCGGCCGCTTTTCCACCAGCACTATCGTCTTTGCGATGTAGGAGAGCACGTCCCCCGCGACGACTTTCACCTTCCCTTCTTTCCTGTAGACGTGGCCGGTGGCGAGGACGGGGATCTCGCGCTCGAGGGCGAAGTTGTTGAGGAAGGAGAGCTGCAGCGCGAGGCGCGAATTGAGCTCGCGCGAGGTCTTGTCCGTGAGCGCCGTCCTGTAATGGTGGACTGCGGAATCCAGCACAACACAGGATGGCTTGAGCTTCGGCAGGCCCATGATCGCCTTCTCCTGGGATGCGAAGTCGGGGATTTTCTTCACGAGAATGCGTTTCAGGGGGGCGCCGGGCGCGATCTGCAGGACGCGCTCGGGGGATAGGCCGCCCTCGGTGTCAAGGAACACCGCCTCGCCCCGCGGAAGGGATGCGAGCGCGAGGAGGATCCCTATTGTAGTCTTCCCGGCCGCCGGCTCGCCGACGAAGGCGCTGACAATCCCGTGCTCAATTCCCCCGCCTAGGAGAGCGTCGAGGGGCTCGAAGCCGACGGGGGTCCGGCCCAAAACCACGGCTCGAAGGCGCCGCAGGGCTTTTAATTGAAGATTGAAGTATGCCCAAAGAAAGGCCTAAAAAATGAGTTTGGTTTTTATATTGGGCGAAGGGATGCCAAGCCGGTGAATATTTTCAAATGCCAATAGCACCCGGCGGCGAGAACGGCGGCGCGCCTTCCCAGGGGAACAACGGGGCACTCCCGAAGGTCGAAGTCAAGGTCGCGGAAATCCCCACGGGCCGCCAGGCCGACATCGGCAGGGGGATTGTGAGAATCGAGTCGCGCACGATGCGCGCGATCGGCGTCAACCCCGGAGACGCCATAGAGATAGAGGGCGTGAGGAAGAGCGTCGCGATCGTGGACAACGCGTACCCGAGCGACATAGGCCTCGGGATCATCAGGATGGACGGCCTCATGAGGAGGAACGTCGGGACGAGCGTCGGCGAGGGCGTAACTATCAAGCGCGCGACCATCGTCGAGGCGAAGAAGGTGGTCATCGCCCCGGCGCAGAAGGGGATGACTGTGCAGCTTCCGGGGAAGGCCGTCGTGAACAGCCTCGTCGGGCGCGCGGTCGTGAAGGGGGACATCATCCAGCTCAAGGGCCTGGACGCCCGCGGGCGGCACTGGAACAGCCTGTTCGACGAGACGATGGACCTCTTCGACCCGGGGATGTTCGGCCTCGCCGAGATGAAGTTCATAGTCGTGAGTACGGTCCCTAGCGGCGTCGTGCGGATGACCGATCTCACGGAGTTCGAGGTCCTGCCGGAGACGGCGGAGGTGAGCGAGGAGCGGATCCCGGAGGTCACCTACGAGGACATCGGCGGGATGGGCGACGAGGTCAAGCGCGTGCGCGAGATGCTCGAGCTCCCGCTCAAGCACCCGGAGCTCTTCGATCGCCTCGGGATAAGCTCGCCCAAGGGAGTGCTTCTCTACGGCCCGCCGGGGACGGGGAAGACGCTCCTCGCGAAGGCGGTCGCTAACGAGACGAACGCCCATTTCATAATCATCAACGGCCCGGAGGTGATGTCCAAGTACGTCGGCGAGGCCGAGAAGAAGATACGCGAGGTCTTCGAGGACGCCGAGCAGAACGCGCCGTCGATAATATTCATAGACGAGATAGACGCGGTCGCCCCAAAAAGGGAGGAATCCATGGGCGTCGAGGGGCGCGTGGTCGCGCAGCTCCTCGCGAGCCTCGACGGGATGAAGAGGCGCGGCCAGGTGATGGTCATCGCCGCGACGAACAGGCAGAACGCCCTCGATCCGGCGCTCCGTAGGACGGGCCGCTTCGACCGCGAGATAGAGTTGGGGGTCCCGACGAGAAAGGGGCGCTTCGAGATACTGCAGATCCACACGAGGAACATGCCCCTTGCAAAGGACGTGACGCTCGACAAGCTGGCCGACGTCACGCACGGATACGTGGGGGCCGACATCGAGGGCCTCTGCAAGGAGGCGGCGATGAACTCGCTGCGCCGCCTGCTCCCCGAGCTCAACGTCGAGGAGGAGGGCAAGATCCCCAAGGAAGCTCTCGACAAGCTCGAAGTACGCATGAACGACTTCACGGAGGCCCTCAAGGTGATAGAGCCCTCGGCGATGCGCGAGGTCCTCGTCGAGATCCCGAAGGTGAAGTGGGCCGACATCGGCGCCCTTGACGAGGTCAAGCAGGAGCTCAAGGAGGCGGTCGAGTGGCCGCTCAAGGACAAGAGCGCCTTCACGCGGATGGGGATAAAGCCCCCCAAGGGGATAATACTCTACGGCCCGCCGGGGACGGGGAAGACGCTCCTCGCGAAGGCCGTGGCGAACGAGAGCGAGGCCAACTTCATTTCGGTGAAGGGGCCCGAGGTCCTTTCCAAGTGGGTCGGCGAGAGCGAGAAGGCTGTGCGCGAGATTTTCAGGCGCGCGAGGCAGGTCGCGCCGTGCATAATCTTCTTCGACGAGATAGACTCCATCGCCCCGATCAGGGGGAGCGACACGAGCGGGGCGAAGGTGGGTGAGCGCATAGTCAACCAGCTCCTCACGGAGATGGACGGCCTGGAGGAGCTGCGGGACGTGATAATAATCGCGGCGACGAACAGGCCCGACCTCATAGACCTGGGGCTCCTTCGCGAGGGCCGCTTCGACCGCCACATCTACGTTCCGGTGCCAAAGAAGGAGGACAGGATCAAGATCTTCGAGCTGCACACCAAGGGGATGCCGCTCGCAAAGGACGTGGACCTCGAGGAGATCGTCGACAAGACAGAGAACTACACGGGCGCAGACATTGCCGGGATCTGCCGCGAGGCCGCGATGTTTTCCCTGCGCGAGGACATAAAGGCCAAGGAAGTGAGGATGGAGCATTTCAAGGCGGCCCTGGAGAAGGTCGGCCCGACCGTGACCGACGAGATAAAGAAGTTCTACGAGAGGATCCAGGACAGCTTCAAGAGCGCCTCCTTCCGCGAGAACAAGAAGTCCGACGACATGAGCTACGCGCGCTAGAGGGGAGGAGAGGGGATGGTCTCATCCTCGGTCCTCCTCGCGCTCGCCTCGGCCCTGAGCTGGGGCGTCGCCGACTATCTTGCCGCTCGCGCGTCAAAGGGGGCGCCGGCGAGCCTGATTGTGAGGGTCACCCAGGTCGCGAGCCTCGCCTTCATGGCGGCGGTCCTGCCGATCTTCTGGTCGGGCGGGCCCCCGCGCCTCTCCCTGCCCGATTTCTTCCTCGTCGCGTTCGGGGGCCTGATGATGGCTGTCTCCTATTTCACGTTCTACCGGGGCCTGGAGGACGGGCAGGTGTCGATCGTCGCGCCGATCTCCTACCTCTGGCCCCTCGTCGCGATACCGATGGGGATCGCCTTTTTCGGCGAGATTGCGACCGGCCACCAGCTCATCCTGGGCCTCGTCGCGGTCTCGGGAGCGGCTATCGCATCAATTGAGCCGGGCGGCGGAGGGAGGCCGTCCCTTGCGCGGGGCGCCCCGTGGGCGATAGCATGCCTCGTCTCCTGGGGGAGCTATTCGAGCGTGATCGCGTTCCTTTCCAAGAGGTTGGGCGGGTACTGGCCGGTGTTCCTGATGCGCATCGTCCAGGTCGCTGCGATAACGGCGGCCGTCTACGCGATGGGCCAGGGGAAGGGGCGCCGGTATGCCGGAAAGCGGGATTACCGCACGCTCATCCTGATAGGGCTGATCGAGGGGATATCGTTCCTCCTCTACTCGTCGGCGACCAGCGCCGGCGCCGTCGCGGTCGTGGGTCCCATCACAGCCCTCGCCCCCGCGATAACGATGGTCCTCGCCGCCAGGTTCATCGGAGAGAAGCCGACCTTGCGCCAGATAGCGGGGGCCGCGATAGCGATTGCGGCGGCGGCGGCCCTCTCCTTCTAGAGGGGCATCACGCGGTTCGCTTCCTCGTCGACCTTGCCGCTGACCGCGTCGACGGCGATGCGCCTCTTCTTGCTCGTCCTGAAGAGCCAGTAGGGGTAGTATACCAGGCCGGAATCGACCACCTGGCAGGAGGCGCCGTAGAGGCTCGTGAGTATCTTCTCGACGTTCGACTCGCTGATGTCGGGCTCCAGCGCCTGCCCCTCGGCGGGGGCGTTCTCGAACGAGAGGTCCGTCTTCTGCGGGACGAGGGGGATGCTCCTCTTCTCCTTGGCGTAGTAGGTGACGGTCTCGCCCTTCTTCGCGGACAGGACGAGCCGGTCCTCTATGAGCCTGTTGAGGTATTTCTTCACTATCCTCTCGTCGAGGCGAAGCTTCTCGACGATCTTGGGGACCGTCGCTTCCTCGTTGAGGAACAGGAGGAGCTCGCGCTCCGCTGCGGAGAGCTCCAGGACGTCCATGAGGCCCTTGGATTTCCCCTGGGGTGTGAGGATCTCGCCTAGGAACCCATCGACGTAGACGACGAAGGTCTGCCTGGCGGAAGGCAGCCTCAGCTGCACCTGCCAAATGGGGTAGTAGATCATCTGCTTCTGCAGGAAATGTTCGGCCGTCACGAAGAAGAGTATCCTCTCCAGGCTCTTCCTCGCGGCCTTGGTCGCCTTCTCGATGTCGATCTTGGGCGTCGCGCAGAAGATCTTCTTCCCCTTGGACGGCTGGGCCGGCTCGGAGCCGGGCGCGCCGGCGTCCGCGGAGGACTGGCTCTTCTGGACGAACTGCGGGCGCTCGACCGCTAGGGCGCTCCTGCCCTCGTGCTGCGTGCGCCTCGGCCTGATCCGGATGACGAAGGCGCGCGAGGAGCCCTCCTCCCTGTCGGCGATGATGGCCTCGCCGAGGGGCAGCGTCCTGATGAACGAGACGTCCTCCATCTTCCTGTCGACGGTCGTCGGGACGCGCCTGAAGACCGACTTTATGTCGTCGTAGAACACGAGCTTGTGGGAGATGAGGATGTCCAGCTGCGAGAGGACCTGGGAGTCTATCGCCGAGGGCTGCTGGGTGGCGAGGACTATCGAGCAGCCCGGCCGCCTGCCCTGCTTGACGTACTCGACGATGGCGGCGCTCGCCGCCGTCTTCCTGTTGTTGGGGATGAGGGTGTGGGCCTCGTCTATCACGAGCCACGTCGGGGGGACTGGGGTGTTGACCTGGCCCAGGGCCTCGCCGCGGGCGCCCGATTTCCTGATGTCAAGGACCTTCCTTGCGATTATCCCGACGACGAGGCTCGCGACGTCCTCCTCCAGGAACGAGACGTCGACGACGACGACCTTCCCCGACTGGGACAGCTCCTCGACGGGAGTCGCCTTGTCGGAGAGGACGCCCCAGTTCTTGGCGGCTTCCAAGCGCGATATGAGGCCGCGGCGCGTCACCTTGGAGAAGCCCTTCACCTTGCTCGTGAGATCCTCGTCCCCTTCCAGTATCCTGACAAGCTCCGCTATCGTGTGCGGGACGCCCGCCTTGCTTATCGCGCGCTCGAGGGCGAGGGCCGCCGGGTCGAACCTCTCCAGGCCGAAGGTGAGGCACCAGTCGTCGACCGTGAGCTCGCTAGTCTTGAGGGAGAAGATGCCGTCGTACGTCTCCTTGGGCGCTTTGCCGCCGGCTCCGGCGGGTATCAGGACGCGCACGTTGTCCAGGCTCTCGGCTAAGAGGCCCCATTCCGTGAGGGCGGAGCGCTCCTTGTCCTGGGAGTTCCCCTTCCTCATGCTCCAGAAGACCCCGACGGGGTCGATGACGATGACGCCGACGTTCTTGTTCTTCCTCGCCAGCTCCTCGAGGATGACGCCGACCGTGTAGCTCTTGCCGCTGCCTCTCGCCCCGCAGACGAAGACGACGTGCGGGAAGACCGAGTCAAGGAGCACCTTCTCGCCCTTGTATTTCCCCTCCTCGGCGACCTTGCCGATGAGGAGGGCGCCTTCAAGGCCGTACTTCTCCAGGGCCTCCTTTCCGCGGCCTATGTGCGCGTTCCCCGCCTTGTCAGTGAGGAGCCTGAGCTCGCCCGAGGCGGGCCTTGCCGATGCTGCGGGCGAGGGGTTGTCCTCATTCCCGTCGGGAGCGGAAGCTTGCACGGAAATTGGTCGCAATTCCCACTATAAATAAAATTGGAGGGGCTCCCGGGAACGCTTATAAAGTTCGAAAAGGCGGCTTTGGGGAAGGGCCTGTAGCTCAGACTGGGAGAGCGATAGACTGAAGATCTATAGGCCGTGGGTTCAAATCCCACCGGGCCCACTCGTGGTCCTCGGACCACTCGTGACCTTGCTACGCGCCCCAAGCGCTCAGCTCGGCCACCACTAGTCCGGGTTCTCGGATGGTCTGCGGACCGGGAGATGGCCTGCGGGCCAAAATCCCACCCCGGGCCAACTCGACCTGCGCCTTCCTTCGCGCTCCAAGCGCTGCGCTCGGCCGCCTCTTCCCGGCGCTCGAGCCGGATTTTCGCATCAAGCCGCCGAAACCAGGCGGCAATAGGGCGCGGCAAGGTCGGCCGATATCAGGATGTCGAGAATCTCCTGCGCCTCGTCGGGGAGAATCATTTCTGGAGCGGGCCGCGGGAGGACGCCTTCCTCCTCGGCGAGGATGGCGCTCGCAAGCCTCCTCATGAAGACCCCGATGCGCTCCCTCCTCCGGGCGCCGCGCTTCTTTTCCCTTCCCGCACTGTCCCGCTCCATCCGGCACCTCCGGTAGGCTCCCTCCCACGGGAAGCTTATTGCTGTTGGGTTCAGCCGGAAGTAAACCGCGCGCTTGCTTCGAATCAATCGGCGGGTTTCAATCCCTCAGTTGGCGGAGGCGTCTATCGCCGCGGCCGCCATCTGGGCGACGCGGTCCTTGTCCATCCCCGAGAGCAGGCACGAGTAGGTGAGGACCGAGACGCCGTTCTCCCGCAGGACGGGGTCCAGGCGCCGGGCCGCCGCAATGAGGCCATCCTTGGTGAGGACCGGGTCGTCG
>DYHY01000027.1 GCA_020723935.1 Candidatus Micrarchaeum sp. | reverse complement strand
TCCGGCCCGTCCAGCCACATGCCTCCGCACCTGTCGCACACGTCTAGGACCGCGCCCGAGGGGTGCTCAACCTTCCTCATGACGACCTTGAGGATCCCGGAGCACCTGGGGCATCCGAGGGGCTCGTACTGCATCGCGGCGCGCGCCATTTCTCCCGGGGAGATGCCTGAGGGCTTCTTTAATCTTTCTCCGGGGCTCACCACCGCCCGGAGAGCCTCCCTGCGGTCGCCGCGCCCGCGATCCTCCCCGTCCCGAAGCCCAAGGAACCCGCGAAAAGGGAGGATGCGGCTCCCACGTAAATCGCGTCCGGCGCCGGCCTGGGCCGCCTCTTCCCGAACACCGACGCCGCGCCGAAGATCAGGAACAGGAGGGCCGTCTGCGCCGGCGGGAAATGCCACTGAGCCATCATGAGATATGCTAGCGTCCCCGTGGAGAGGACGGAGACTGCTATCTTCCAGGCCGCGCCCTCCGCCCGAGGAGGCCCGCCTTCCCCGCGGAAAGGTCGCCGACGAACCCGGAGAAGAACGACATCGCGCCCGCGAACGACACCATGAAAGCCATCGCGCAGACCACGAGCGAGAGCGAGAAGAGGGTCTCGAGGAGGGGGTTGGAGGGGCTCTTCACGAAGAACAGGAACAGGGACGCGGCGACGGAGACGACGAAGAAGGCCGGGGTCGAGAGGAGGCCGCCCGCTCCGCGGCTGCCGAAGGTCACCATTTTCCAGAGAAGCCTCCCCGCTCCGCAGAGCGCGTTCGGCCCGCAATCACCATTTTCCAGAGAAGCCTCCCCGCTCCGCAGAGCGCGTTCGGCCCGCAATCACCATTTTCCAGAGAAGCCTCCGCCGCCGAAGGAGCCGCCTCCGCCGGAAAATCCGCCGCCGAAGGAGCCGCCTCCGCCGGAAAATCCGCCCCTCATCCCGCCGAGGAATATCCCAGTCGCGGCCGACCTGAAGAAATGGTCGCTCCCTGAAGATGCCCTGCCCGACTTGGCGGCGCGCGCGGCCGAGACGACGGAGGCGACGATGAAGAGGAGGATCACGATGAAGAAGGCTGATATCACCAGGACCGAGGCCGGGTCCGCATTTTCGGCGGAAGATGCTTCGCGCAGGGCCGCGATGTCCGGGTCAGTGGAGTTCTTCATGAGGAGGCTTGCGACGCGCACAGCCTCGGAGATCCCGGCCTCGTAGTCGCCGTTCCTGAAGTTGGGCACCAGGTACTGGCGCGAGATGCGGCCCAGGAGCGGCGCTGGCAGGGCGCTCTCGACCCCGTAGCCCGCCTCCCAGCGGTAGGCACCGTCCTGCACCGCCACGTAAAGGAGGAGGCCGTTGTCCTTGCCCTGCGCCCCAAGCTTTGCGCCCTCCGCAATCTTGAGAGCGTATTCCTCAAGCGAGTATTCCTTGGGGTAAAGGGGCTCGACGTAGACGATGAACTGGACGCCCGCCGTCTCCGACTGGAGGGCGCGTAGGGACCTCTCGAAGCCCGCCTTCCCCTCGGGCGAGAGAACCCCTGCCGTGTCCGTCACGTAGGAGGAGACCTGCGGGACGGGCGGGAGCGCCGAGAAGGCAGGGCAGGAGAGGATCGCGAGGGCTGTCAGGAGCAACAGGACGAGGCATGCGGCGGATTGGGTGGAGAACAGGTCCCGTGTGCGCATTGCGGCTCCCCGTCCCCCGCGCGGCCCTCTAAGCCGCCTGGTAGGCTACCGTGCTCTTGGCAGAGGCGAGGAGCGCGTCGTCGCATTTCAGGTCCGAATAGACGTCCAGCTGCGACGTCCCGGCGGGCGGGTTCTGGATTATGTACGTGTACGTCCTCGTGCTCTTCCTCGCCTTGAGGACCTCGGCGTTCACCCAATATTCGACCTGCGGCTGGCCGTTCCTCAGGTTGTACCTTATCAGATGCGCAGCGCTCCACTCGGCAGTCTCCGGCTCGCCCTTGGCGGCGCCCGCCGGCCTCACGTCGTTAGCTAGGTAGCAATTCCCGGTGTGCGGCGCGGACCAGGAGAGGGTTGCCTCAACTATCGTCTGGTCCTTGGAAGCCTGGACTACCTTCGCGTCAACGAACTCCACCGTCGAGGGGGCCGGCTGCCATTTCGGCAAGAGGAGGAGGATCGCTATCGATATCACGAGGAGGCCAATCGCGTAGGGGACGAACTGCGCGAACACGCCGCCCTCCCCCGCTTCGGACGCCTTGGACTCCTTCGGATGACCAGCTGGACGATGTTCCGGTGCCACGGGAGGGCCGCCTCCCGGCGGCTTATTAAATGTGACGGATGCCCCGGCGGGAAAAATTTAAAGCGGTGGCGGCGAACCGTCCGCTGGGACCAATGGCCGGCGCGCAATACCTCACTGTCGCCCTCATCCTCGCGGCCGGCGCGCTCCTCGCCTTCCTCGCGCTCCTCGCCAAAAGCGCCCTCTCTGAAGCCCGCAGGCGCGGCGAGGTGGCGCAGGCCAAGGAGAAATGGTTCCTCCCCAAGGGCGTGGCCGCGCAGAAGAGGCGGCCCGGCGCGCCGATATCGGGGACCTGCGCGTTCTGCGCCGAGAGGGCGAGCATGCCCTTCCGCTGCAAGTTCTGCGGGAAGGTCCACTGCGAGAGGCACAAGATGCCCGAGAACCACACCTGCCCGGGCCTCCTTGGCCTGCGGCGCGAGGGCGCCCGCTAGGAAAGAGAATAAGCCACTATTTGATGGTAAAAATATAAATAGGACCTGTTCTTAAAGCTTATAAAAGATGGCGGGCCGGCCCCAAAGCACGATGAGAATACTGGCGATCTCAGACATCCACGGGGAGCTCTACAAGACGAAGAAGCTCCTCGCCCTCGTCGAGAGCAGGGAGCCCGACCTCATCGTCGTCGCAGGCGACATAACGCGCTTCGGCCCCGCGAAGGCCGCCTACGACATATTCGACGCCCTCAAGAAGACGAACAGGCGCATCGTCGCTATAACCGGGAACGCCGACAGCAGGGATGTCGAGAGGATAATCAGGAAGAAGGACCTGGACATCCACAACAAGGCGGTTGTCATCGACAAGATAGGCTTCGTCGGCTTCTCCGGCCCGACCACGCTGCAGATGGGCAATTTCGCGATAACCAACTACGACAGGATAAACTACACCCTCGCGGACCTCTCGGGCTGCGAGAGGCGGGTCCTCGTCTCGCACGTTCCCCCCTCCAACACGAAGCTCGACGCCGTCTTCTCGGGCGAGCACGTCGGGAGCGACTTCCTCAGGGACGTGATAGAGGAGGCCCAGCCGAACCTCGTGATATGCGGCCACATCCACGAGGCGAGGGGCGTCGACAGAATAGGAAAGACAACGATAATAAACCCCGGCGCGCTATGCGACGGCTACGCCGCCATGATAGAGTTGGGGGAGAACGGCGAAGTGAGCCATGAGATGCTCTCCGTATAGGAAGGCGCGATGGCCCGCCACACGCACAGACGCGCATCCACGCGCTTTGGGAGATGAGAGGACGACACGACGGACATCAACGACGCTAGGATTGAGCAGATAGGCGAGGAGCTCAAATCCCTAGCGGATTTCCAGAGGTTCCCGGAGCTCAGGGCCGGGCAGCTCTCGGCCATCCTCATACAGCACGAGATAAAGCGCGCGAAGAAGTTCTCATACAAGCTGAGGAACAATTATTCCAGGATCAGGAAGCTGTGGTTCTCGGGCAAAAGCCTCGTGGAGATAGCGGCCGAGTTCGGCCTCCTCCCCATGGCGATAGCCTACGCGATGCGCCCGGACCTCAGGTACACCAAGAAGCAGTTCAAGGAGATAATATGCTCCAGCCACGACAGGGAGATCAGGAGGAAGGAGCGCGAGACGAGGGACGAGCGCGTGAGGCGCGAGGTCGGCGAGGCCTGCAAGGTGGACTGGCTCCATTCCCCGCGCGCCCTCTTCTACATGAAGGAGAAGGGGCAGCTGGGGGAGCTGGCCGCCGAGACGTTCCTGCGCAAGCACGAGATCACCAAGTTCGCGACGGAGAAGCAGCAGGCGAAGACCGGGAAGACCCCTGACTTCCTCTTCAAGGGGACTGAGAAGATCCCGCGCACCGAATTCGTGGCCAAGTGGTTCGAGAGCAAGGCGACGTTCGGGAACCTGCAAGAGGTCAAGGAGGACAACAGGAGCCAGCTGTCGTTCTACACGAGCCTTTTCGGGCCGGGGGCGATAGTCTACTGGCTAGGCATCTCCAAGGAGGCGCGCGAATACCTCTCAAGCGTCAACGGCGAGAAGAGCATCCTCGTCCTTTCGGGCGAGGACCTCAGGGACGACGTGCCGGACCTGGCCGACCGGCTCCTCGGAGAAGGCCTTTCCTGAAAGGCTCTCACTCCAAGGCCGGGATCCTGTATTCGTTGAAATTGCCGGGCGCTCCCCACCGGCGGGGGCGGGACCCCCAGCTCGCGACATCTCCGCCAGCAGGAAGAGATCCGCATCCGTGAGCCCCTGCGGGACGTAGAGCCTGTTAGGGAAGGCGCCGGTGAGTGGGACGATTCTGCGGAAGTCGACGCGCCTCACGTCGTAGGGGACCTTGGCCTTGTCCGCGAAAGCCACCGGAAGGGCCGGCTTCCTCAACTTCTCCGCTTCGATCGCCGACGCCCAGGTGGCCTCCGCCGCCGCCTCTATCGCTAGGGCGAAGAATGGTGCGACTGCCCGCCGCCACCGCTGCCAGGCCTCCTTCCTCTGCGCGGGGGGCCTCTCCTGCCGCCCCGGCCCCCGCCCCCCCTTCCGCCGCCGAAGGACCTTCCGCGGCCTGCGCCGCCCCGCCCCCGCGGGGGCCTCTCCTCCTTCCATCCCGCGGGCGGCCGCTCGCCGACCCCGAGCGGGAGGGTCACGTCCATCTTCTCGATCGTGCCCCCCATGAGGTCCATAACCTTCCTGAAGATCTGGTGGTCCTCGTGGGTTATGAACGATATTGACACGCCCTCCTTCCCCGCGCGCGCAGTCCTCCCTATCCTGTGGACGTAGGAGTCGAGGTCGTCGGGGAGGTCGTAGTTCATGACGTGCGTGACGCCCTCGATGTCCAGGCCCCTCGCCGCAACGTCGGTCGCGACTAGTATCTGCAGCTTCCCCTCGCGGAACTGCGTCAGGGCGTGGGTCCTCTGCGCCTGGGTGAGGTCGCCGTGGATGCTCAGAGCGCTGAAGCCGGCGCGCTGGAGGTTCGCCCCCACGCGGTGCGCCTTCGCCTTCGTCCTGCAGAAGATCATGAGCGTCCCGATCGGCTGCGTCGCCAGTATCTCGCGCAGCGTCACGAACTTGTTCCACTCCTTGACGTCGACGTAGTACTGCTTGACCTTCTCGGCGGCCAGGGTCCCGATCCTCACAGAGACGTCGGCCGGGTCGTGCAGGTACTTCTGGGCGAGCTCGCGTATCTTGGCGGGGATCGTCGCGGAGAAGAGCATCGTGTGCCTCTGGCGCGGGACGCGGGAGACGAGGCGCTCAATGTCCTCGATGAACCCCATGTCCAGCATCCTGTCCACCTCGTCCAGGACGAGCATCCTCACCTTGGAGAAGTCGATCGTCCTCCTCTCGAGGTGATCCAGGAGCCTGCCCGGGGTCCCGACGACCACCTGGAGGCCCTGCCGCAGGTCGTTGATCTGGTTTTCAATGGAGACGCCGCCGTAGATGGGCGCTATCCTCACCGGGTCGAACGTGTAGCTCTTTATCTCCTCGGCGACCTGCATGGCGAGCTCCCTCGTCGGGACTATCACGAGCGCCTGGAGGTCCTTGGTGAAGGGGCCCACCTTCTCCACTATCGGTATCCCGAAAACCGCCGTCTTCCCGGTGCCCGTCTGCGCCTGGGCGACGATGTCTCGCCCCGCGAGCGCGTAAGGGAGGGCCTTGGCCTGTATCGGGAAGGGCTTCTCGAAGCCGAGGGCTTGTATCGCCTGGAGAGTCTCGGGCCGCACCTTCAGGTCCGAGAACTTCTCCACAGGCTCAAGCTCTTCCTTCTTCCTTCCTTCTCCGGCGCGGTGCTCGTGGTGCTCTGATTGCTCGTGGTGCTCGGAAGAGTGCTCATGATGTTCGTGGTGTTCATGGTGCTCGTGGTGTTCGTGATTCTCGGATTGATGTTCGTCCATTTTCGCTGATTTTCCCTAAAAGCGGCTCCGTAGCCGGGCTTTTATTGTTATTGATATCGAGGAAAAGGGCCTTTTGCGGCCCGCGCGGCCTAGGCGATCTTGGCTTTCTTCTTGGATGGGAGCGTCATGACGTAGGACTTGCGCGCCATCTCCACCGCGTCGTTTAGCACCGGGACGAAATCGTCGTCGGGGAGGTCCCTCGCCTTCCCCTCCCATCCCGGCCCGAGGAGCGTCGCGAGGTGCGCCTTGACCTCGCTTTCGAGCCGCTCCCTCGAGAGGCCCTTGAACTTCTTGTTGAGGACGAAGAACGAAACCTCCAGCTTCCTTGCGATCCTGTCCCCCGTTTCGTCTCCCATCTCTATTCTATTACCCTCGGCCCCATGTGTATCGCGATCTTCACTATCTTCTGGATCCTGGCCTCCACCGACGATATCCGCGACTCAAGCATTGAGAAGCGCTTGTCGGAATCCGTCATCCCGGAGACCGCCACCTGCATCTTCCTCTCCGCTTCCTTGGCCGCGGACTTCACCTCGCCCGAAAGCCTGTCGAAGCCCGCGGCCTTGGAGGCGACCGCCTCGGTCTTGGCTGAAATCTCCATTATCATCTGCTCGACGCCGTCGATGGTCGTGTCCATCGCCTTGATCTTGGTCTCCATGTCAAGGAGCCTCGAGTCCATTGCCGAGGATGTCGAGCGCCCGACCGCCTTCGCGAGGGTCCCGAAGCGGTCGTTTATCTCGGCCTCCCACTTGTTGAGCTCCGTGCGCAGGGCGGTCACGTTCTTCGTGCTCTCGTCGGTCTTCGCCCGCATGTCGTTCACGGCGTTGGCGACCGCCATGTCCCTGCTCGCAGCCTGCGTCGCCAGGCCCGCGGTCCTGGGGCCGGCTTGCTCAATGGAGGACATCCGCCTCGTGAGCTCCGCGAACCTCTCGTCCGCGTCGCGGACGAGGTCCTCCACTATCCTCCCCTGCTCGAAGACCGCCTGCGCGAGCTCGCGCGCCTGCTCGGTGTCGATCGTCTTCCTCGCGTGCAGCATGTCGCTCTCGGGCATCGCTTTTCGCTCCCCCCTGCCTTGTTTAAAAACCTGCCCCTGCTTTCAACGCCCGTGGAAGGGAAGACTTTCTACGTCTACATCCTGCGCTGCGCCGACAAGACGCTCTACGTGGGCTCCACCGACAACATCGAGAGGCGCGTCGTCGAGCACGCGAGCGGCAGGGGGGCGCGCTACACCCAGGGGAGGGGCCCGGTCGAGGTGGTCTACCTCGAGGCGCTCCCCAGCAGGGCGGACGCCATGAGGCGTGAGGTCGCGGTGAAGGGGCTCGGGAAGACAGGGAAGGAGCGGCTCGTGGCGCGGTTCTCCGCCTCAAAGGCCGACAACGGAAAGGGCGCCGGGCCAGATGGTAAGGACGACCATGGCGGTCGTTAGGATTATCAGGCAGACGGCAGTCCCCCACGCGACGGCGTTGAAGATCGCGCCGTTCACGTACTTGCCCATTATCGCCTTGTCGTTTATCAGGCGCAGCATGAAGTAGAGTATGAACGGGAGGAGGACGCCGTTGAGCACCTGGGAGAAGAACATTATCCTCATGAGCGGCGCGCCGGGGATGAGGACGACCGCGACCCCGAAGAGGAGGGTCGCGGTGAAGAGCGCGTAGAACTGCGGGGCGTCCTTGAGCTTCTTGTCCAGGCCAGCGTCCCACCCGAGGCCCTCGCAGACGTGGTACGCCGTCGTCAGGGGGAGGATCGTCGCGCCGAGGAGCGCCGCGTTGAGGAGGCCGAAGGAGAAGAGGGTCGTCGCGTACTTCCCCGCGAGGGGCGCGAGGGCCACCGCCGCATCCCCCGCGTTCTCGACGATTATCCCCGCCTTGAAGAGGGTGGCTGCCGTCGCGACTATCACGAAGAAGGATATCACGTCGGTCGTTATGCATCCGACGATCACGTCCCACTTGGAATACTTGTAGTCCCTGGCCTTGATGCCCTTCTCGGCGACGGACGACTGGAGGTAGAACTGCATCCAGGGCGTGATGTTGGTCCCTATCAGCGCTATCAGGAGTATCACGTAGGGCGCGCTCATCTGGAATGAAGGGACTGCGAGGGCGGCGACGGCCTTGCCCCAGTCGAGGCCCGGTATCATAAGGGCCGAGAGGATGTAGGAGCCGTAGAACGCTATCGAGACGAAGAATATCTTCTCGACTATCCTGTATGTGCCCTTGACGACGAGAAGCCAGACGAGTATCGCGCCGATCGGCACCGCTATGTACTTGCTCACGCCCAGGATCTCGCCGGCCGCCGCTATCCCCGCGAACTCGGCCGCGGTCGTCCCGGCGTTGGCTATCACGAGGAGGGTCATTATGAAGAAGATCGTCTTCACTCCGAACTCCTCCCTGATGAGGTCGGCGAGGCCCTTGCCCGTCACCGCGCCCATGCGCGCGGCCATCTCCTGGATGACTATGAGGGAGATTGTTATCGGCACTAGGCTCCAGAGGAGCGAATAGCCGAAGCGCGAGCCGGCGAGGGAAAAGGTGGCTATCCCGCCCGCGTCATTGTCGGCGTTCGCCGTGATTATCCCCGGGCCCACTATCGCGAGGAATATCATTATGCTTTTCAGGCGGCTCTTGAGGTTGATTCCCGCCATCCGGTCCGCCTACCTCGCGCCCCCCTCGGGGAAGAAGTGCGGTATTTTGATCGCCACCTTCGGCGGGAGGACGGCGTTTATCGCGTCGTCCGCGACGACGACGCCCTTGAGCCTGCCCTTGGAATCCACGACCGGGAGGGTGACGAGGTCGTACTTGGCCATGAGCGAGGCGGCCTTGGCCTTGTTCACGTGCCGGTGGATCTTGATTATCCGCTTGTTGGACGAGGAGAAGAGGAGCCGGTCCATCGTCTCCGAGGGCTTGGCGAGGAGGAGGAGGCGCAGCGACACGGCGCCCTTGAGCCTGCCCTGGCCGTCGGCGACGAAGACGTGGGAGAAGACTTTGGCGTCGGGCCGCTTCCTGAGGAGGGCTATCGCCTGGCGCACCCTCGTCTCGGGGCGCACCGTGAAGTAGTCCGTCGTCATGATGCTCCCCACCGACCTGTCCTTGTATCTCAGGAGCTCCATGATGTTGAGGGCGACGTCGTCCTCCATCAGGCCTATTATCGTCGTCACGCGCTCCGGGGCTATCACCGCAAGGAGGTCGGCCGCCTCGTCCGGGGAGATCTTCTGGAATATCTCGGCGGCCTTCGAGTCTGCCATCTCGCTGAAGAAGGCCACCCTCGCCCGCTGGTCCAGCTTCGTGAGGATCTCGGCTATCTTCTCGGAATCCAGGTTCTTCATGACGCTCTCGCGCTCGTACTGTGAGAGCTCCGTCATGACGCTCGCGATGTCGGCGGGGTGCAGGTCCGAGAGCCTGTGGCGCGAGACGTTGAGCTTGATCTTCCCGACCCTGGACTGGAGCGGCTCGACGAGCGCCCAGGGGACGAGCTTCTCCCTCCCGCCGATGCGGCTAGACAGCCATTCCATCCCGAGGCGCCGCAGGAGCCCGCGCGTCCCCACGTCTATGCTCACGACGCAGAACTTGTTGTTCGCCTCGCCCAGCACGACGTCGTTCACGCGCACGACCTTCAGGCCGTCGATGTCAACTATCTGCTTGTCCAGGAGGTCCTTTGCGAGGAGGATGTCGGTCGATTTCACATGCGAGGCGCTGACGGCCGCCTTCCCTATCCCCAGGGTTATCCTCTTGTCGAAGCGGTTGACCTCCCCCCAGGGGATTTTGAGGAGCTTGCCGCCGGCCCTGAAGGCGACCTCGTCAATCTGGGGGAACTTCTCGCCCGTCGGCGCGAGGATGACG
>DYHY01000026.1:6043-10128 GCA_020723935.1 Candidatus Micrarchaeum sp. | reverse complement strand
CAATTTGTACAACGCAAAACAACTCCACTCATCCATCAGGTACAAAACCCCAAATAAACTGGAAACGGAGGCATTAAATATTCGCTAACTTGTAGTCCAAAAACAGGGGTGCAGTCCAGCTTTGTATCCTTGTATGTATCTCGGATCAGTTAATAGCTCATTCTTTTTCTCTTCAGAGACCATTAACTTTGCAGTAACACAAGTTATCATCTTATTTATCAGACTAACTCAGAAATTTTCTTTTGTTTCTTTTTTTCAAACGTTTCATTTATTCTTTTTTCAGCGATTTTTATGTATTCTTTGTCAATATCATAACCGATGAATCTTCGATTAGTCATTAATGCCGCTACAGCAGCAGTTCCGCTTCCCATGAATGGATCAAGGACAACATCATTCTCAAAAGTGTATAGTTTGATGCATCTTAATGGAAGCTCAACAGGGAACGGTGCAGGATGACCTACTTTTCTAGCAGATTCTGCTCCAAAAGTCCAGACACTTTTTGTTAGTTCCAAAAATTCGTCTCTTGTCATTGTTGCTGGTTGATCATCATGGTTTGCTCTTGAAAATGCTTCTTTTGAAAACACTAAAATGTATTCGTGAATATCTCTAAGGACGGGATTCTTTGCAGATAACCAGCTTCCCCACGCAGTTGACGGGCTCGCTGACGATGCTTTATTCCAGATGATTTCGCCTCTCATCAGGAAACCGATTTTTTGTATATCTTCAATGATAAATGAATGTAATGGGATGTAAGGTTTTCTTCCTAAATTTGCTATGTTTATACAGGCTCTGCCGCCAGGTACAAGAACCCGATGCACCTCTTTCCAAATATTCTTTAGAAGTTCTCGGTATTCACCCAGAGACATATCTTCGTCATATTCTTTTCCAACGTTATACGGGGGCGATGTGACCATTAAATGAACGCTGTTATCTGGTAATTCTTCCATTTTCTCGCTTGATTTACAAAATATCCTATTGATGTTTTTTTCATCTATTTTGTTTTCTACAAATTTAACATTGGCTTTTTCGGTTGGAAGCCCTTCGTAGAGACGGCTACCATAAAACTTAGATGAGTCATGGTTCAGTCTACCTGGAGAGCCGAATTTGCTGGTTTCCGTTCCATTTTTTCTATCTACCATTTGCTTCTCCTAATAAGTTCAGGAATTTTTCCCCTTTCTTTTCATAAGTATCCTCTTTGTTTGCTATCTCTATGAACTTTCCTAATTCTTTCGTTGGTTTCATTCCAGCAAAGAATCTCATATCTTTCTTAAGTAAAGCCAAAAGCTGAGCTTTGAAATCAGAATAAGAATCGAAACGAATAAACCCTTTTTTATTTGTTGCTTTTACATTTTCTCCATTGTTATCCAATGGTGCGGGATTTAAAGACCAGAAGCCTTGTATTATTCCATAATTCTTGAGGTTATCAACTTTAGAATAATAACTCTTCATTACAGGCGTATTCCCTAAAACAATTATTGGTATTTTTGCTGACGCTAAAGAAGAAATTCTTACGGTTATACTTTTGCCAATAGCTTTAAGCATACTGTCTGAACGCAATAAGCCTGGATTTCCTCGATGCGTCTTAAAATCTCCGAGACATTTTAATGTAAATTTAGAATTTTTTTTCAAAAGCTCCCAATTCCAAACAACAGACATCTTAACTTCAAAGATCGCAATTATGTTTTCTGCTTTTTGAAGAACAGAGTCAGTTTTACAAATTGTAACATCAGCAGGCGAGCCTCTTGTAAGTTCTAATTCTTCACACACTACATTTCTGACAGCATAAGCATTTAATTCCTTAGCGCTTGCTTGGAGAATTTCTAAAGCCCACTTTTCTGTATATGCCCCAATAAAAGCGTTTCTGCTTTGTAAAGTGGTTTTAATTCCTTTGTAACTTTTTGGCCAATAAGCATAATATTTCTTATCTTTTGTCGTATAAAATAATTGTTCTGGGGAAGCTACTGCTAATGACTTTGTGAAAAAGTCACTTTCTTGCTCTTTATTCCAAAGATTTACCATTTTGTTTACCTTCTTTTTTGATTTCTTCAATCATGAAGTTCTCAAATTGTCGTGAAAGAATCCATCCTTTTCTCTCACAGATACTTTTGTAATTATCATAAACTTGTTCATCAACACTTAGAGAGATTACCTTTTTTCCCAACCCAATCACCTTATTTATGTTTATATAAGGTTAAATATCCAGATATATAAAGTTTGCTCTAATCCGTCCAGTGACCAGCGGAAAAAATAAAAAAGCGAGTCGTTACTTCGCACCATTTTTGCCTGCAACACCCTAAGTTTTCGCCTGAGGATACATTCTTGCTCTAAAAGTGGCTTTATGACGCTTTTGAGAAAATCTGTCATAACCACTTTTTAATGACGAAACATTTATATAGGAATTACTGTAGTTACTTTCAAAGAACAAAATGAAGGTCAAGACATATTCCCAGTTCGCTCCCAAGGAAGGCGTCCCGACGGAGCTGAAGCCTTCTCCGGCAATCCAGGAGGAGCTTCTCAGCGTCCTTGACTCGCGCCTCGCAAGGCACAGCCTCACGCGCGACGACGTCCTCTTCGCGACGGTCTGCGGATCCCTCGTCTACAACACCCCTGCCGGCTCGGAGATTCTCGTCCCGGCGTCCAAGGGTAGCGATATCGACATGCAGGTCGTCCTCAAGGAGGAGAGCGCCGCGAAGATAGGCGGCCGCGCCCTCGATTCCTGCGAATGGACTCCCTTCGTCCACCATCCGGCGGGTGAGGTGAGGATGGACATACAATACTGCGCGCCCGGCGCCCTCGAAGCCGAGCTCACCGGGGCGGGCGATGCGTTCAAGCTCGACAACACGATAAGGCTCACCAGGCGGGCCTACGCGCTCGTCGGGAAGGAGGCTTTCGAGGAGGGCTCCTCGCGCGTCTTCGACAAGCTGATGTACTTCTCGCTCTCGATGCTTCCCAAAGCCACACAAGGGGTGACCCCCAGCTTCGCGGCCTATTCGCTCCTGAACACGACCGTCTACGCCGAGCCCCAAAAGGCCCACAGCTACAACCAGGAATTCAAGGCGTCCGGGCAGCGCGACAGGAACGTCGCCGCGCTCAGCAAGCAGGTCTTCGAATCCCTGGAACGGCTCGCCGATGCCGGCAAGATAGCCCGCATCGAAAGCCCCGCGGGCGAGCCCGTCTACGACATCCGGAATGTGTCCAGGATCAGGCCCGGCCCGGCCCACAGGGCCCGCACGATCAAGGGGATGTTCGAGCGGGTCAGGGAGATAACCCAAGAGGCTCCCGCCGAGACGCCCGCGGCGGAAGCGGAAGCGGAAGGGCTTTCCGCGCCCAAGCCCGGGAGGGACGTGAGGCGGGCCGCCCGCGAGGTCGTCGACAAGGCCGTGCGCTTCCCCTACAGGGCAGCGGTCGCGGCGGACGTGCGCTACATCCTCGGCGGGAAGCCGAAGGGCTTCGAATCCACGCTAATCGCCGTCGAGGGGATAGACGGGACAGGGAAGAGCTCCGTGATAAGGGATGTCGTTTCCAGGAACCCGGGTGGATACGTGGCAGTCCATCTCACCGACTTCTCCGATGCCCACAATCCCGTGGCCAAGGTGATAGGCTCCGCGACGATCGGCCTGGAGCGGGCGGGGAACAGGCTCGCCGGGAAGGGCGGCGCCTACAAGGTCGCCGGGAAGATCTTAGCCCTCCTCGGCTATCTGACGAGCGCCGTTCCCTACGCAATCGAGCTCAACAGGGCGCTCGCAGAGGAGGGCAAGAAAGTCCTCTCCGACAGGTCGCCCCACACAATGTATAGAGCTTACTTTGAGGAGTTCATACCCGCGCCCCTGCAGCCCGCCGCGAGGAGGGCGCTGGATGCCTGCCTTTACCTCTTCTTCGACGGGAACGCGCCCGGCTGCTACGTGCAGCTGCGCCTGGACCCACAGGTTTCCGCCGCAAGGGCGGCCGCGCGCGCCAGTGCCAACGGCGCCGCGACGCAGATACACGAGACACCCGAAAGCCTTGGGAAAGTGCAGGAAGCCTATTCGCGGGTCCTGGAACAGGTCGGGAACGGGCGGGTCGTCAGGAACGGGCGGGTCGGCGGG
>DYHY01000026.1:0-6033 GCA_020723935.1 Candidatus Micrarchaeum sp. | reverse complement strand
TCACGCCCTTCGACGGGGATCCCGCCGGCCAGTGCGCTGCCTTCAGGAAGGCGCTTTCCGAGGCTAATTAATTACTATTTAGTAATAATATTTATATAGTAATGAAACCATTAATAGGTACTAAAATGTTCGGAAGAAAGAGTTCCCGCGGAAAGGCCAAGGCGGAAAGGCTCGTCCGGGAGGCCGTCGGGGGGCGGAATCTTGCGGGAACGAGCATCTATCTCATCTACAACCCGAAGGCGGGGAGCTATTCCGAGTACAACGTCAACAACTTCGTCCACGCCTTCTCGGCGGTCGGGGCGACGGTCGTGCCCATACAGACTAAATCAAAGGGCCACGCGAAGGGCATCGCGTCCTCGATAATGGAGACTCCCACGGACGGATTCTCCAAGCGGGTGATCGTCGCCATGGGCGGCGACGGAACCTCCGGGGAGGTCCTCGAGGGGATGGTCGAGGGCCAGAAGGCGGTCGTCTCCAAAGCCCTTTCCCAATATTCCGACGTCCTAGGCGACAGCGCCCAATACGGCGCGACGGCCCGGGACATCGATGAGGTGGCCGAGAAGATAGCCGCAAGCAAGCCCTCGCCCGTAAAGGAGGCAGTCTGCTCCGCCGCGAAAACGTATTTCTTCCCCTACGCCTCCGGCACCGCTAACGACGGCGCCAAGGCGATAGGCTGCGGCTCACCCAGTGCCGCCATACGCAACCTGGCCGAAGGCCTTGTCGCGAACGAGTCGGAGACAGCCTACATGAGCCTCCTTGCCGTCGGCACGAGCGACAAGGAGGGCGATCTGCAGGAGAGGCTCACCTACGCCCACACAGGGATCGGCTTCATGGGGAACATCGCGGCGAGGGTGGACAACACATTCCTGCACAGGTTCAAGGGGTACCTCAAGGGCTTAATCTATCCGCTCGCGGCGTTACTGCAGATACCTGGCCAGGAGGCATACGAAGTCAACCTCGAGATAGACGGGCAGCCCGTCGAGATCGCCGGGGACGGCAGAGGCAAGTCGCGCCTCTACAGCCTAGACGCAGGGCAGGTCCCGCGCCTCGGCTCGATAAATCAGTGCTTCCCGGGCGCGGACCCCTTCAACAACGCCCAGGTGATGATCCTAGACGGGACCACCTCCAAGGCCCAAGGGCCGCTGACTCTCCTCAAGGCGAAGGCCGGGCGGCACACGCGCGACAAGGGCGTCCATATGTATTCCACTCTCGGCGGCTACAGAGGGGAAGAGCCCGCAGAGGAGGTGGGGATACCGCCCGCTGCGCGGGGAAGCTACCAGCACTTCGAGTCCATAATATCCTGGTCCTCTGAGACCCCGACGACCGCCCATGTCGGCGGCGAGGTCCTCACGGGCATACACAAATATTCCGTCAGAAGGGTGAATGGGGCGGTTAGGATGCTTTCCAAGCCCTCCAAGTGAGCCTGCAGCGGGAGCACCAATAAATACGCCCGGCGCGTCCCGACGAGATGCCAACAGCGAAATCCCCGGCGATTCTTGCGTCCAATATGATGAAAAGCTACGGCCCCGTCGAGGCCGTGCGCGGCGTCTCGTTCTCGGTAGCACCCGGCGAGCTCTTCGGCCTGCTCGGCCCCAACGGCAGCGGGAAGACGACAATAGTGCGCCTCCTCACCGGGCAGATCAGGCCTAGCGACGGGTCGTCCAGGGTCCTGGGGATGGATCCGGCCAAGGACCCTGTCGGCGTGCGCTCCCTTGTGGGCATAATCCCGGACCAGGCCAATCCACCCTCCTTCCTGACGTGCGAGGAATACTTGGAGTTCGTTGCCGGGATCAGGAAGCTAGGCGACGTGTCGGGGAGCATAACCGCGTGGTTCGACTTCCTCGAGTTCTCCGGAGACAGGAAGGTCCTCTGTAAGGACCTCTCCCAGGGCACGCGCCAGAAGCTCATGTTCGCGCAGGCGTTCCTCCACAAGCCCGCCGTCGCCTTCATTGACGAGCCCCTCATCAACCTAGACCCGATAATACAGGAGAAGATCAAGGCCTACATGAAGGACCATGTCGCGCGGGGCGGGACGATCTTCTTCTGCACGCACGCCCTGGAGATAGCCGAGCAGCTGTGCACGCGCGTCGCGATAATAGAGAAGGGACGGATAATCCGCGAGGGAAGGGTTGCGGACATGAGGAAGAGGCGCGAGAAGCTCTCTGCGTTCTTCATGCGGGCCGTGCGGGGCAGATAGGGGGGGAAGGAGGGCGGAAAGAATGACGCTTGAGCTTTTCCGGGCGATGATGAGGGAGGAGTGGCGGATACACTCCTCGCTCTTCGGGAGCGCTATGTTCCTCCTCTTCCCATTCGTCCTCGCAGCGTTCTCCTTCGCCGGCTCCTTCTTCCTCCCCGTCCTCTCGCTCATCGTGCCCCTCCGCACTCTCGCCCTCCTCGTCCATTCGACCTTCTTCCTCTTCGGCGCCTCCGTCGGCTCCTTCGGGCTCCTGGGCCGCGAGGTCCTCAACAGGAGGTTCGGCCACGCGAGCCTCGTCGCGTTCTCGTCGCGTAGCCTCCCGGTCTCCGAGCGCGAGATCCTGACAAGCTTCGTCGTCAAGGATTGCGTCTACTACCTCGCCCTCTGGGTATTCCCCTTCGTCCTCGGCTTCGCGGCGGCGAGCCTCGCGTTCTACCCGATAGTCCTGCACTGGGTCCCGCTCGTGCTCCTGACCCTCTCCCTCTCCTTCCTCTTCGGCCTCTCCGTCGTCTTCCTCCTCTCGACGATCTACGTGAGGCTCGGGAAATTTGCGGCCGTCCTTGCCCCGGGCGTGATCGTCGCGGCCGCGGTCGCCCTGCGCATCCCTGCCGAGACACTCCTTCCTCCCTTCCTCCTGCTCCTCGGGCAAGATCCCTTCACGTTCGTCCTCTCCACCCTCCTCATCCTCGTCCCCTACGCCCTTTCCGTCGCGTTCCTGGAAGCCGATTACGCCGCGCGCGAAAGGAGGCACCGGGAGCGCCTCGCGGGGGCGGCCCGCGGCCTGGGCTTCGCGAGGAACCTCTCCTTCCTCGTCGCAAAGGACCTCCTTGACCTCTACAGGAGCGAGGGGGGCTTCGGCAAGGTCCTCTTCACGCTCCTCCTGCCCCTGGGCCTCACCTCCGCGATACTCTCCGTCTTCCTGAAGTTCATCCCCTCGGCCGACTTCCTCCTGATATTCTCGATATTCCTCGGCGTGATCTCCTCCTCGATCTACAACTGGCTCACCGAGTTCGACATGGCATCTGCCTACGGCTCGACACTGCCGCTGAAATCCTCAGACGTCATGCGCGGAAAGGTCTTCGGCTACCTCCTCCTCTCGCCCCTCTCCCCCCTCCTCCTCCTCGCGGTCGCAATCGCCCGCGGCTCGCCCCTCGCAAGCGTCGCGGCGGCCCTCTTCGCCTTGGCCGGGACGTGCGCGTATTCGCTCGCAATCACCGCTCTCCTGGGAGGCCTCGCGCCCAACATCCTGCTCTACAACGCCAAGAACTTCCTCCTCTACTTCGCCCTGATAGCCCCCGTCTCCCTCGTGGCGTTCTTCCTCTCCCTTTCGAGCGCCCCGGGCCTCGCCGCATTCTGCGCGTTCCTCCTGCCAGTGAGCCTGGTGTTCCTGAGGAAAGCGTACCGGCGCGCCGACTCATCAGAAGCGCTCTACTTCTGAGACGCCCGCCTCTCAGATCCCCCTGAGAAGCGCGTAGAACGTCCCGAAGAGGACGAGGGCGGGGACGACGTAATCGCCCGCCGACCGTCTCTCCTTCCCTGAGCTGTTGACGCCCCCGAGGGTGAAGACGAAGACGCTCCCCAGGAAGGATGCCCCCGGCTCGCCCGTCAGGACGTAGATGAGATATGCGACTATCAGGAACGCCGAGAAGATATGAAGAGCTTCCATTGCGCCTCCTCGTGCTCGCGGAAGGACCGCAATATCGAGTATGTGGAATCGTCGGCTTTCGATGGGGTCCTCTCGGAGAGCGCGTAGAGGAAGAGCCACAGGCCTATGAGGATGAGGAGGAGCCCTATCCTCCGCATGACGAGGTATGCCCCGATGCCCAGGAGGACGAGCGCGGACGGGAGGGAGAACCTCCTCAGCAGGCTTCCCGCCATCTACCCTCCTGCCCCTCCCTCCCGGTCCGCGCGCCGGAAAAAGCAGGGCGGCGAGGCCCTTCAGGTCGTAGAGAGCGTCCTGCACGCTCCTTATCGACGCGAGCCGCCTTAAAACGTAGGCGGGCCGCAGGTAGAAGCGCCGCTGGATGGAATCCCTGATCTTCACGAGCTCTTCGGCGCTGAACACCCCGTTCCCACAGGGCGCCTCCCTCAGGAAATAGCCGTGGCTTGCGAAATTGTCCGCCGGCTCGTAGAGCCCGAGGGAAACCGCCTCGTCGTAGGCGCGCGTGCCGGGGAGCGGCGCGAAGACGGAGAGGTGGATGAAGTCTGGGCCGATCCTCGTCAGCAGCTCCTCAGTCTTGCGAATGTCGCCGGCGGTCTCGCCGATGTGCCCGACGATCGCGTACGCCTGCGTGGCGATGCCCGCCCGCCTCGCCGCGCGGAAGGCTTGCTCGATCTGGCACACCTTCACACACTTCCCAATCCCGTCAAGGATCCTCTGGCTCCCGCTCTCGACGCCGAGGCATATCTTCTCGCAGCCGGCATCCTTCATAGTCCTCAGGATCTTCTCGTCGACGAGATCCACGCGCGAGTTGGCTGTCCACGTCATTTTGCGCGCGAGGCCCGCCTCCTTCATCCCCCTGCAGAACGCGGAAAGCCACTTCGGGTCCAGGCCGAAGATGTCGTCGTCGATGAGCGCGTGGCCATATCCGAGAGACGCCACTTCCTCCATCTCGGAAAGGAAGCTTCCGACGCTCCTCGCCCGCCACCTACGGCCCAGGAGCGAGGGCGACTGGCAGAAGCTGCACGAATACGGGCAGCCCCTGCTCGCCATCATGTACGCGGTCCTCTTCGTTATCCCGGGCGGCAGGCTCCCACTGTATTTCCTGAACTCCTCCGCGCCCCTGTCCGGGAAGGGCAGGCTGTCCAGGTCCTCGATGGGCGGCCGCGTTCCGGTGAATCTCACCCCTTTCCCGCGCGCTTGCGGATAGTAGATCCCCCCGACCTTGCCCCATCCTTTCCCACCCCTTCGCGCTAGCTTGGCGAGCTCCAGGAACGTCTCCTCCCCCTCGCCCACGACGGCGGCCCACGCGCCCGTGAACTTCAGACAGTCCCGCGGATAGGCCGTGGGATGGGGCCCGCCGACGACGGCCAGGATCCCTGCCGCCTTGGCGACCATGCAGATCCTCTTCGTCTCCACGAGGTTGAGGCTCGAGAGGCTCACCCCGACGAGGATGGGCTTCTCCTTGCCGAGGAGCGCCCGGAACGCCTCCTCGGAGAAGCCGTCCATCTCGAAGTCGAGGACGCGGACGGAGAATCCCCATTTCCTCAGGAACGCCGCGAGGCCGAAGAGGTTCATGGGTGGTTGCACGCCCCCGATTCCCCGGAAGGCCGCGAAAGCTTCGGAATGCGGCCTGACGAGGAAGACACCCGCGCCCCTCACCCCTTCCCGCCCGCCGCGCATCTCCAGCAGCGCCCCCTCGCCACGATTAAAACCTTTGGTAAGCCTTGCGGCGGGGCCCGCGCAGCCGGCGGTGCAAATTTTTTAAAGAAGAAGGGGACGCCCCCGCGATGAAGAAGATGCCCCAAAGCCGCCCGTCAGTCAGGAAGTTCGCGGTGGCGCAGAGCCGGGTCGAGAGCGCGACGGTGAAGACACTGGTCCTCGAGGCCTGCGACGGGAAGCCCTTCCTCTTCGAGCCCGGCCAGTTCGTGAATATCTACCTCCCCGAGAAGGGGACGCGCCTCGGGGTCGCGCGATCCTACACGATAGCGAGCCCCCCGGACGGTGGGCCGGCGATCGAGATATCTTTCCGCACCAAGGGCGGCTTCACGAAGGCGCTCTGGAACGTCGCGGACGGGACGAAGCTGGACGTCCTCGGGCCCCTCGGGAGGTTCGCGTTCAGGTCCGCCGACTGCACGGGCGGCCGCGCGGTGTTCATCGGCGGGGGGATAAGCAT
>DYHY01000012.1:18859-35875 GCA_020723935.1 Candidatus Micrarchaeum sp. | reverse complement strand
ATTTCTGTGGCGTTAATCAAGATGAAGGTGCCGGAAAGGCGGTCGGGGAAGGAGACTGCGAAAATTGGAGCAGAAAGAAAAGATGCAAGGAGAAGGATGAGAAGAATGCAACTAATTGCAATCCGCCGATACCCCACGCAACCGGCGCGGGCATTCTGGAATTAACGATTAACATCCGTACGACAAAAAAAACGGCCAAAAATAAAGAGTGTAGGCTATTTCCTCCTGTTTCGTTCCAACTCCTGGCGCACTTACCTGCCGAGTCGGAGACAGATTGAGTCCACATTTCTCCGCGGTCCGGCCCGTGCCGGATGGACTTGGGACCGGGCGACATCTTGGAGCTCGAGCTTCCTGCCGCCGTCCGCTGACGACGGTCCTACAACTTCAGCTTCCTTCCGCCTTCCACTCTTTCCTTGTACTTGGGCAGGACCACTGTGAGCTTCCCGCCCTTGAAATCGGCCTTCGCCTTCTCGGGCACAATGAGGAACGGCAGGCTCATCGACTGGTAGAAAGACGCGCCCTTCCCCTGGGCCGAGACGGTGAGGCTGTGGTCGGTGAGGTGGATCTGCACGTCCTTCTTCTGGAACTCCGGGAGGCTCACGACGGCCTTTGTAGCGTGCGGCCCGTCGTGGAGCTTGAGGCGCCTCTCGAGGGGCGCCATCTTGGCTTCCATCGCCCTGGAGACCTCGGAAAAGCGCTTCTCAATCGCGGCTTCCAGGCGGCCGAACCGGGCGTTGAGGAGCGAGCCGAACTCGCGCTTCAGGAGCGGGACGCTGGGAAAGGACTGCTTCGCGACCGCCGCGGGGAGGTTCTTGTGCCTAGTTGAACGGTGTTTGGGTTTCATGTGCCTGTTCGCGGAATGCTTTGCCATTGCGGGGAGTGACAGGGCAGGGAGCATAAAAACGATTGCTCAAAACCTTTAAAAAGGCCCTTCCGGGAGTTTCCGACGCAATTCCAAGGCGACAAACATGGCAACGAAAAAATCGATGACTTCAGGCCGTTTCGGCGTCAGGTACGGAACGCGCGTCAGGAAGAGGATCTCCGAGATCGAGGCAGTGCAGAAGAAGAGGCACGAATGCCCCGTCTGCCATTACGTCAAGGTCAAGAGGGTCAGCATGGGCATCTGGGGATGCAGGCACTGCGGCGCCAAGTTCGCCGGAGGCGCGTGGCAACCCAAGACCGAGAAGGAGGTCGTGCAGGCAGGCACGACGCCGTCGGCGAAGCGCGGCTTCGAAACGATGCCCGAGGATTACGCCGAGCCCGCCGCAAGGAAGAGGAAGTGAACAAGCCATGTACCGATGCATGAGGTGCGGGAAGGACGTGAAGCTGGAGCCCAAGGAGAAGAGGGTGCGCTGCCCGTTCTGCGGATACAAGGTCCTCGTCAAGCAGAGGAGCGGCGCGGGCAAGCCGATAAAGGCGCGCTGATCTTCAGATGGCCGGCCCGCAGAAAGGTGGTGTCTACGTAAGGGTCACGATTGACGGCGGCGGGCCGGACCTGGAGAGTGCGCTCAGGGCGGAGTTGGGCGCGCAGGCGCAGGTGGGCGCCGGGGAGGGCGAGGGAAAGACTTTTCTAGTAGTCTGTGCGGGCGAAGGCGACAGCTCGGTGGACCTGCGATCGAGGGTCAACACGGCGATAAGGGTTGCCGAGGCGGTGACCAACACTCACGCCGCCCTCAAAAAGGTGAACGACGGATAACATGGCGGAAAACGAGCACAATCACAACCACGGGGACCACAGCGGGCACGACCACGGCCACGGGAAGCCTGGGACGGATTTCGGGAAGGAGGAGGCCGAGGCGCAGGCGCAGCACGCTATGATGCAGCTCCAGGTCTTCCAGCAGCAGCAGCAGTCCCTCCAGTCGCAGAGGCAGCAGATGGAGTTCTCCATCGCCGAGGTGGAGGCCGCGATCGTCGCGGTGAAGGACACCAAAGAGGAGGCAGTCTACAAGGCAGTGGGCCCCGTCATGGTCAAGAAGGACAAGAAAACGGTCGAGGCGGAGCTATCGGAGATGCTTGAGACCGCCAGGGTCCGCGTCGCGACGATGAAGAAGCAGGAGGACAAGGTGAAGGAGAAGCTCCGGGAGCTCACCAGGAAGCTCTCGCAGCTCATCAAGTCGGCCGGCATGCAGGAGCAGTAGGCCCGCGGCAGGCCCGCAGCGCAAGCAAGAGATGGTGGCGCCAGGAGAAAGGAAGCCGGATCCCCTCAGGTTCCTGTCCGGGAGGAAGAACATACTGATCCTCACCCACAAGAACGCCGATATGGACGCGCTCGGGAGCGCGATACTCGTCTGCGAGGCGTTCCCGGGGAAGATCGTCTGCCCCGTGGGCCCGAGCAGGCAGGCTGCGCAGGCGGCCGAGAAGATGGGCGTGCAGCTCTTCGAATCGGTCGCCCCCGGCGAGGAGAAGTTCGACGCGACGGTCGTCGTCGACACGGGGGACCCTGGCCAAATCGAGCCCTTCGCCCTCTCGGCGCTCCCGCGCCCGATAATATTCTTCGACCACCATTCGCCGCGCGAGATCCCGGAGGCGGACTGCGTGATAAGCGAGCCGCTCCCGTCCTGCGCGGAAGTCGTGCTCAACTTCATAAGCCCCGTGACGAGGCGCGCGCGCGTCGCGGCGCTCGCGGGGATATTCTCAGACACCAAGAACCTCGCGATGGCGAGGATGCCGACCCTCAGGAGGGTGATGGAGCTTGCAATTGACGACGACTGCTTCGCGGAGGCGAAGGACCTCGTCGCATACGGCAGGCCGGAATATTCGCAGCGCGTCGCGACGATCAAGGCGGTCACCGGCGCCAAGTTCGAGAAGCTCCCGGACGAGACGATCCTGGCCTGGACGCGGGCAGGGAGCTTCGAGAGTTCCGTCGCGACGTCCCTCGTGCACATGGGCGCGGACGTCGCCCTCGTCGCGACCGACAGGAAGGACGAGGTGCGGATCTCGGCGCGCGCGTCCCAGAGGATGCGCGATCGGATCCACCTAGGCGACGCTTTCCAGAGGATCGGTGGGGGCGGCCACGCCGGCGCGGCGATCGTGAACCTGCCCGCCGGAACGCCCGAGGATGCGGCTTTGCAGCAGGCAGCAACGCTTATAAAGGAAGTTTTGGTCGGAAAATAGTCGCAAATCCACACCGCCTTGAAGGGGGTTATCCGCTAGTGAATGGCAACGACTTGACTTTGGCACCAGGGACGCTGGCTTCTCCGTCATCTCAGCGGCAGGATCCCGCCGGCCAGGCCTCCGGGGAGAGGCACGGGAACCCCAGCTACGGCCGCGCGATGTCGATTCTTGAGGAAATATGCAAAGACCCGGCAGTCCCCAGGAGCGTCAAGAAGCGCGTTGAAGAGGCAATCTCGCGCCTGCACCCCGCCTCGCAAAGGCCCCTCCTTGTCCGGATAAACTCCTGCTCCTCGCTCCTCGACGACATAAACAACGACCCCAGCGTCCCGCCCCACACAAGGACCTTCATCTGGCAGGTCGCGGGGCTCCTAGAGGCAGCGGGCAAGGCGGAAAGGCTCGCAAGCCAGCAGAAGAACTGAACCGGCCCGGCTCGGGCAGGACAGAACCAGGGCTTCGTTTTCCGGCAATGAGGCTGCCCGCGCGCTTCAATTGACGTAGCCGCCTTTCGCCGGCGCCTCGTCGCGCGCCGTGCGCACGTATCCCTTCGGATAGAGCCAGGCCGGCATCTGCCAGTCCCGGAGCATGTGGGCTGGAAGGCGCGCGCAGTTCACCTTGTACGTCTTCTCCCTGTCGATCGCGTTGTCCGCCGCCAGCCCAGCGCGCTCGGGCAAAGAGATGCTCTCAAGCTTCGGGCAGGCAATCCCTCAGACGAGCCTCGTGAAATATTCGCTCTCCCTGACGGCCTCCGCTATCTCGCGCTCCCTGCAGGGGAAGGAGAGCAGGATGTTTATCCCGTCGCCGCCCTCGCGGACCTCGTAGCCGGGCGCCATCCCGAGCCTGAACTTGGAATACGATCCGGGCGAGGTCACCGCGTCGTTTATCGCCCGAAGAGCGTCCTCGCCGATATCCGCCGGGAGCTTGAACCTCACGCCGAGCAGGCGCACGAAGGAATCCTCGCCGTCAAGCGCGGCAATCTCGGGGTCGGTGGGCTCGTCCCAGTAGGAGGGGCCGTCTTGGGGGGCGCCGGTGTCCTCAAAATAGTCCAGAGGCCCGCCGTCTTCCCCAGCTCCGCCCGCAGGAAGCCCGTCTTCTCTTCCCCCATCCCTGCCTTGCGCGGCGCCGGGGCGCCTTTTTAACAATTCATCGCTGGAGGGCCCCGCGCGGGGGGATAAAGTCTTAAATAACCGAAGATGTTTCACTGCCGCTGGTGCAATTGTAAGCAATGGTCGTGAAACACATCAAGGCAATGTTCGAGAGGTTCACAGGTAAGTCGAAGGGCGACAATAAGAAGGCGCCGGCAAAGCCTCCGGTCGTCCAGATAGACGTCAAGGACAGGTCCGGCGAGAAGGGGAAAATGGCCCTGCAGGTCGTGACCTTGGAGAAGTTCCAGGACACGGAGGGGATACTCGAATCCCTGAGGAGCTCGCATAGGATCCTCCTTGTGAAGATAGCGCCCCTCAAGGAGAAGGATATGACGGAGCTCAAGCGGGCGATAAATCGGTTCAAGACGCACTGCGCCGCAACCGGGGCGGACCTCGCCGCCATTGACGACAACTGGGTGATCCTCGTCCCGCCGATGGTGGGCCTTGAGCGCGTCTAGTCGGCGGAACATACGCGCAAGATTCTCCAGGCAGCGCGAGCAATAACTTGGGCGCAGGCCCGTCCTGAGGGACGGGCACAATTGCGGGGGTCAGGAACGGCGCAGAACAGGGGGGCAGGACCCCGCGGTTCCGGACGAGGGCGGGGCGCGAGCCTCGTCGCGCCGATGGCGGGCCTCTGGAGAGCTTGATCAAGGCGAAGCCTCAAAGGGCTTCATCGGCGCCACTCCGGCGGCACGGAAAAAGGGCGAATATTACAAGGCAGCGGCCGCAGCCCTCGACCGGGGAACCCGGATTGGTGGCGCGTGCGGATTTCGAGAAATGAGACGGAGAGGGATTTCGCAAAGGCGGTCGAGGAGCGCGCACCCGCGCACGTCCTCCTGAACCTCGCGCACAAGGCGAGGAGCTCATATCACAACGCCTCGTTCGCCGCTGCGCAGGCCGGCGAAGTGCATTCCTTCCCGAGGCCGGCCAGGCTCTTCGAAAGCTTCTACAAGCACCCAAACGTCGAGCAGTACCGGGCGATAATGGAGGCGAGCCTCCTCCGCGCGGCGGGCGTGGCGTGGACCAACGGCGACGTGCGCGTCTCCAAGGGCGGCAGGGTCGCGTACGTCAAGTTCGACCCGTCGGTGGAAGTCATGGGCCTGCGGAGCCTCACGCGCTACCTTCCGTTCGATGCCGGCGCGCCGGAAGCCTAGGCCGCCGAGGCTTTCGGGACGCCCTCGCAGGCGCAGAAGCTCTTCCGCTACCAGATGCCCGGCCACAGGGGCCTGGAGACGGCGACGATGCTCGTCGAGGCCGGCATGCGCGGCGGCAAGGACGCGGGAAGCGCGTTCCGCTACGAGGTCACCTGGACCGACGAGGGCGTGCTGACCGCAAAGGAGGTCTTCGACAGGACGGGCCTCGCCCTCCCTCCCGAGGGGAAGGAGATAGTAGAGGTCTACCGCAAGGTGATGGACCGCAACTGAGAAAAAAGACCCCCGAGAATCCCGCCGGGACGGCCTGCGGCGCACGGTAACGCTTAAAAAGGCCATTTCTCGCTGGAAGCTTCACCAGATGGGAGCGAAAAGCACGGCAACCAAGGCTTCGTCGGCACTCAGTCGTTTCGAGCGCGCGAGAATCTTGGGCGCGCGGGCGCTCCAAGTGTCCCTCGGCGCTCCGATCCTTGTGAAGACCAAGTCCATAGAGCCCGTGCAGATCGCGCGCGAGGAGCTCACAGCCGGCGCGATAAAAATGCTCGTCATCAGGTCGTATCCGGACGGCGAATCGGAAAGGGTGGAGGTCGCATTCTAGTCAAGATGGGAAAAGTCCGCATCCTGCTCGTCAAGCGCGTGGCGAAGAAGATGATCGAGAAATATCCGGAGAAGTTCTCGCGGGATTTCGACCAGAACAAGAAGTCCCTGGAGGAGCTCAAGCTCACGCGCCGCCTGAGGAACAGGATCGCTGGCTACATCTCATCTCTTCTGACTCCTTCCAAGATCCCGGTCGTCGCGGTCGGCGAGGAGAAGCCCATCTTCGCCGAAGGGGATGAGGAATTCGAGGCAGAGGGCGTGACGCTCAACCAGGAAGGGGAAGCCGTCCCGGGCGAGGAGCCGCGCGTCCAGGCCGACGAGGCGCCGGAAAAGGAGCCGCCTTCAGAAGGCGCGGCCCAGTAAGCCGCAAAATCCTGGTTCGCAGGATGCAAATCCTAGGCGGGCCGGAGCTATTCCTTGCAGCAAATATAAGACCATTATCTGGCCAAAACAGCCGGTTTGGTTATTGACACTTTGGAGCTGAAACAAAGACATATATGCAAGTTGGCCCTTTATAAGTAAGATTATGGCCGACGAATCGTCGCTGGTTGTCCTCGACCACCTTGGCCTCACGACGCACAAAGCGGAGTACAGCAAGGTCGCCGCGGCTCTCGCCTTCATAAAGAAGAATTTCAAGGTGAAGGAGGAATTCAAGCTCAATCAGGTCATGAAATCCCTGAACGTGGAGCCCACGAACAGGAAGTGGCTGCGCACGCTCCTCGGGAAGCTCGTTGAGCGGGGATACCTCTACCGCCCGTCCTCGAAGAAGTACGCAAAAGCGTACGATTCATTCTCCAACTGGCTGTCGGTCGCGCACGCGAAGATCGATGCCGTCGAGAACGCGTCGCCGACGATAGAGCTAGAGGAACTGGCCAAGGCGCCTTGACCCGCAAAGCCGTCTGTTTCTCCAATTCTTGCATAGACGCCGTAGTTATGCTCTCGGAGCAGATCCTCGACGGCTGTCCCAAGAGAATCAAGGACAAGATAAGGTCCTGCGCCCGCGCGGGCACGGGCTTCGAAACTAACCTGGACAAGCCCCTGGAGATTCCGGCCAAGGCGAAGATGCGCCTGGGAGGCCAGGCCGGGAATTCCGCGAACGCGTTCGGGAATCTCGGCGTCCCGACCGTCTGCAACGCCCCCGTTTCCGGGCGCCTGAGGAAATTCTTCTCGAGGAACGTCGAGCTCGTCGGGAGCGAGGGCCCGCCCGCGGTTCACATCGTCCTGGAATGGCGGGCGGGGGGTTTCCTGCGCGCGAAAAGGGACAACAGGGCAATACTGACCCACGATCCGGACGCCGCGGGAGGGAGGATCTTCCCGAAGTTCGAGAGGCGCGCCGCCTCGGAGCTGCGTGCCGGTAACGTCGGCGTCGCGCTCGTCGGGGGGATCCATCTCGCCAGATCCTTCTCCGGGCCCGCGGCCCTCGCGAGGAAAATCCTCAAGGCGGGCGTCCCGGTGCATCTCGAATTCGGCTCCTGCCCCAAAGCCTTCGCCCTGCGCGCGATAAGGAAGGCGCGGGGGAGCTTCTCGAGCTTCGGGTGCAACGAGGAAGAGGCTGAGGAGCTGGGGAGAGACAAGCTCATGAAGCTCACGGGCGCGGGGCGCGTCATAATCCACGGCAGGGATTTTGTGGAGATCGCCTATTCCAGGAAGGCCTGGCCCTATTCCAAGGAGCTGGAGGAGCAGGCCGCGGGCTTCGCGTCCGCCGTCGCGGCGACGAAGGGGGTCCTGGGCCACGACCCGTGCAGGGAGGAGGTGGGCTGCGTGATAGAGAACGGGATGATAGAGCGGAGGGACGGGCCCTGCTCGTCGGAATGCTCAGGGGACATCGTGCGCATAATCGCCCCTGCCTGGAAGGCGAGGAAGCTCAAGGCGAGCGTGGGCCTCGGGGACAGCTTCATCGCGGCGTTCCTCGCATACGAGCTCGACCTCTGACTCAGCCCTTCCTGGCAATGAAGAGGCCCGCTTCCCCCCTCTCGCTGCGGTATTTCACGAGCCGCATCTCCTGCGGGGGGAAGCCGCCCTTCTCGAGTATCGCGAACCCGCCCGCGGAATCCAAGGAGAACACCTCCCCGTATGCGTCACACCTCATGAGGCCTCGTGCGAGCAGCTCCGCGTCCAGGTCCTCCCACGTGAAGGTCCCGTCCGGCCGCATGCCGTACATCATCCCGTAGCCCATGAGCTTCGCCCCATAATCTCGCCCCAGTAGAATTTCCCGCCGGGCTTGAGGGCGCGGTTCGCCTGCTCCGCGAGGCCCACCGGGTCGTAGGATATCTCCGCGATGTTGAACATCGCGGCCGCGTCGAAGCTCCCCTCCTCGACGAGCCCCGCGAGGCCGCCGTTCTCGGCGTCCGCGACGACGTTGACGTGCTCGGAGCCGGCGTAGTTGTCGACGCACACGACTTCGCCCGCCTTCTCGCGGAATTCCGGCGTCTCCTCGCCGCCGCCTATCAGGAGGACCCTGTCGCCCGCGCCGATTTCCGCGAGGACGTCCTCCAGATAGGGCTTGGGCTTCGGCTGGTAGAACGTCCCGGCCTCTGCGGCCTCCCGCTTCAGCTCTTCGAAGAGTTCGAAGATCCGCTCCCTCCCCGTTTTTCCTCCCATCATAGGAGAGGATGTTTTCCCGGGTTTTAACCTTTCCAGGCGCCTTTTGCGATAACCGTCGGCGAGTTTACGGAAAAATGCCGCCCGGCCCGCGGGGGCCTAGCAGAGGTCGTGCTTCAAGTAGCCCTTCGCCAGGGTTTCGGCCGCGGCGGCCGAGATTTCGGATAGCTCCGCCAGGGCGTCCAGGGCTAGGAGATGTGCGCCGGGAGGTGCGCCGTCCCTCGCATCGGGAGGGCCATCGGCACGGACACGCAGACGCATCCGGATTTCCGCTCCAGGGGCCCGATGCTGTAGCCGCGGATCGTCGCAACGCGGATCCCGCCGCGCGAGACGGCGTAGACCAGCTCGGGGAACCCGGGCAGAGGGTCTGTCTCCTCAAGGACCGCCGAATAGCCCCGCCCGCGAGGACTGGTTCCAGCTCGGAGAAGAAGCGGCCGACGGCTTCGCCCGAGAAATCCCTCGAGCCGTCCAGCCCCCGCTCCAGGGGGAGGACGAGCCGCGCGCTCCCCGCCGCCGCATCGCGCGCGGGCACCGCCGAAAGCTCGGAGCCGTAGATGTGATCAACGAACCGCCCGGGGAGCGGGGTTCCCGCTAGGGAATCGTCGGGCAGCTGGACGAAGCGCCCGTAATAGGGAAGCCCCCTGGCGACGCTATGCGCCGCCTCGTCCATCGTCCCGGCGGAAAAGACCTCAGAAAGGGGGCGACCGGAATCGGCGCTTTCGCAGAAGCTGCCATCGCTTATCAGATGACGCTTCCGGAAAGCCTGTGGCCGCCGTTCCCGGCGGAGGCGTGGCGCCCGGCGGGGATCGCGGCCGGAAGGGCGGCGCCCACTATCTGGTAGCCCTCGTCTATCAAGGTCCCCGCGCGCACAATCGTCCCGTTGGGGACAATGCAGTTCCTGAGGAAGCAGCCGGGCTTGATCTTGGCGTTCGGGAAGACAAGGGAGCTCTCGATGCTCGTGCCGTCGCCCACCTCGGCGCCGTCCATTATGTGTGTGAACTGCCCGAGGACGACGCCCTTCCCGAGCCTCGCCTCCGCGCTGACAAGGACCGGCCCGTGCGCATCAACGCTCCCCCCGACGACCGCCTGCTTGTCTATGACGACGCGGTTCTCGTAGTTCTTCTCCATCATGTGCGCGTGGGCGAGGAGGTATCCCTGGGACTTGCCGATGTCCATCCAGAACTGCGTCGAGACGTAACCGTTGATGAGGTGGCCGGCCTTGAGCATGTGCTCCCAGATGTCGCCGAGGTTGTCGGGCTTGACGCCCTCCTTCCGCTTCTTCTCGACGTACGCCGGGACGTGCTCGTGGAAGAACGCAGGGTGGACGATGTAGATGGCGGTTGATATCAGGTCGGAGACCGGGTCCTTGGGCTTCTCGCGGAAGCGCAGGACGCGGCCGCTCGGGAGTATCTCGGCGACGCCCAGGAACGAGAGGAGCTCCTTCTGCTTGAGCTTGTGCAGGGCGATCGTGACCCCGCACCCGCTCCGCTTGTGCGATTCCATCATCGCGGAGAAGTCGAAGTCAGGGGAGAAGTTGTCGGCGCCCACTATCAGGTAGTCGGCGTCCTTCCCAAGCTTCTTTCCCACGAATTCCAGCGCCCCGACGGCGCCCAGCTTCCCGTGCTCGCCGCCGCTGTTCTCGACTATGAAATCAACCGAGCGCAGGCCCAGCCTCGCCCCGTCGCCGATGTGCTTCCTGAGCGCCTCGGCAAAGACGTTGTTCACCGAGATGTGCACGTCCCTTATGCCGTGCTTGGCGAGGTTCTCCAGCAGGTATTCTATGACGGGCTTGTCAACTATTGGTAGGAGCTCCTTGGGCATCTCCAGCGTGAGAGGCCGCAGGCGCGTCCCGTACCCCCCCGCAAGTATGAGCGCTCTCATGGGAGAGACAAGTATTATGGCGTAATAATAAATCTTTGCTTAGTCCGGGAAAGGGCCATTTGCGGTTTTCGGAGATTGCGCTCCCGGCGATGCCTTGCGTTGTGTAGGCCATAAATAATCGGGGGGGCGTGATAAGCCTGATGAAGCAAAACGAGGAAGCCGAGGAAACGGGCGGACCTTCGGTGGCGGTAGCGGGTCCGGAGCATCCGGCGCGGAACGCGGGGCAATCCGCGGCTCCGGAGAGCGCATCGCAGGGAGTCCCCCAGGGAGTCCCCCAGGAAATCTCCATGAAGATCTATTCTTTCAACTCGGCCGAGATAGGCGAGATGGTAGCAAGCGACGACGGCGTCGTCCTGCGCTTCGCCGGGGCCGAGGAGGAGACAAAGGAGATAGCCCTCCCCGCGGGCGAGATCAAGGCTGCGAGCGTCGCGAGGGTCGGGAGGATCGGGATGGACAACTACGTGATGCGCATATTCATCGCCCTGCCCCTCGCCGCGCGCCTCAGGAAGGAGCTGGAGAACGTGAGCTTCACGACGGCCCTGGGGGCGGGCGTCACCGCGCAGACCTTCTCGATCGTCACGGGCGAGCACGTGGACTTTTACATAAATTCCAGGGACGTCTTCGGCGTGAACGCGCGAGGCGGGACCCTTGCGAGGCGCTTCATGGACATCGTGAATAAGACGACGCCCGAGCGGCTGAGGCTGCCCGACTGACCTTATCGGACCTTGCCTTGGACAAGGACCTTCGCGAGCCTGACCATGGCCGCCTTGCTCGGGACGTAATCCTGGAACTCGATCAGTCTCTCGCTGTCCTCGGCGTCTAGCCCGAAGCGGTAGCCTGCGAGGGCCCGCGCCGGATATTTCCTGCCGAACGTCCCCGCGAGCTCGGTGAGGACCTGCTGGCCCAAGCCTCCGCCGTGGATGTCGAATTCGGGGCTGTCGCCCCCCTCCGGCGCCTCCCAGTACGCCCCTTCCCGGAGAGCTCGCCGACGAGAGCCGTGAAGGCTTCCCGGTCCAGGCCGTCCTTCCAGTCGCCGATGTTCCCGACCGTCTGCGCGACCAGGGCGTTAGGGACGAGCCCCGCGTCCCCATCGGCCTTCGTGAAATTCGGGTAGAGCGTGCTGTATTCCCCCCGCCCGGGGCCCAGCCTCACGTTGACCGCGTGCCTGACGTTCTGTCCGGCCGCCTTCGCTACAGCCGTCCGCGCCGCGCCCTCGTAAGACGCATCAACTGCGGATGCGTATGACTCGAATATTTTTGTTGCCATTCTGAAATGAATACATAATCTCCCTTTTAATTGTTATGCAGGAAGCGGGCGGAACAGCCCTCCGGCGCGCGCGCCGGAGGAGCGGCGCGAAAATCTACGCGTATGTTGCGGAAATGCGAAAAAATGTTTCGCAAGCGCAGCATTACAGGATATTATACACAACTATTATATAGTAACGGTGCGTATATCGTCACGGGTCCTCTACGGAGGATCCAGGCGAGGTAAGTCCGGAGGGGGACTTGCCTTCGCGGAACTGAAAGCCTGAAAGGGCAGAAAGGGGGGAACCGTCGTTGTCGCAGGACTCTTCCCTCTTGATTTACCTCGTCCCATTGTCGTCGCGCGATTTCCTAGGTGGAGCGCAGTCGGGGCGTATCGGCGCCGCCCTTTTGCGCTCCGGGCGGCGAAGGGCTGTTTTCAACAGATCGGTGGTGGCCCGTCACAGGCGCCGCTACACATTCCAATTTTCGGCGGCGCCCGATCGGGGCCTGTTTCCCGCAGTACTAACGCCCCCGTCTCCTCCTAACGTGCTTTAGCTTACACTCCGTCCTCGGGGGTAGCCCTCGTTGCGGGTGGGCGCGGGCCGCGCGGGCCGGTTAAATGCCTTGCCCAAAACCACAAGTTCTCCCGCCTATTCGCGCAGGTGGCAGACCTCGACTTGGTAGTGGCCGGGGTTGAGGCAGGTGTCCATCTCCGCCGCAGAAGGCTTGCCCTCCGGCCTGTAGACGACGTAAGATGCCGGGCCAATGTCGCGCTCCGGGCCGTAGGAAATCCCGAACTCGGCCGGCCTTCGCGTCCCGAGGCCGACTAGGACGAAGGGGGATGTCTCCTTTGCAATCTCGCTCTAGGCCGCGTCGTATCCGGCGGTCGGCGGGAGGACGAGCTTCACCGCCGGCCCCGCGCCCCTGGGCTCAAACTCCAAGTCCTTGCGCCCCAAGGAAGCGACGAGGGAGCCGGGAACCGCCGCCTCCAGGTCGGCGAGGTCGCCGCTTATCTCGTAGAATTCCATGACAAGCCCGTCGTACTGTTTTCCGGACGTGAAACCACTAGCAAGTCACAATTTAAAACATTTTCGTAAAACCGGGGCAACGGATAAATAAAACGCGGCAATTGGTCTGCCTTCGCAGGAAGAGATTGCGGTTCCTCCCCGGATTCCGGAATCCTTCTGCAGGAAAGCAAAGGTGTTAGACGGATAATGGCAGACCAAAGACAGATGCAGATGCAGCAGGCCCAGCAGCAGCAGAAGCAGGACATTGAACTCAACGAGTTCATGCTCAGGCTCATAGAGGTGCTCAACAAGCGCCTCGGCGGCCTCCAGTCGCAGATAAGCGCCCTCGACAGGAAGACGTCGGATGCGTCCGCGGCCAAGGCGGAGCTGGACGGCCTCAAGTCCGAGTTTGACTCGACGAAGGCGGTCCTCCTCGCGCGCGTCTCGGATCTCGAGAGCAAGCTGCGCGAGACAAGGGCCGCGCAACAGCAGCAACAGCAGCAGCAGCCCGCGTCCCCGAAGGTCAACCAGGGGATACTCAAGCACCTCGAGCAATAATCCGGAGGGAAGAAGCACGTGGGCGACGGAGGGGAAGCGGGCGAGAAGGGAGGTGCGGTGGTTGCGACGCTCGTCCTGCGCCTCGCCGAGGTGGTTTCGAAGCAGCGCGAGGAGCTGGAGCTCACGCGCGCGGACCTAAAGGTCCTCGCCCACAGCGCTTCGGGGAACACCCAGAAGCTCAAGGAGCGCCTGGAGCGCGCCGAGAAGGCGATAACGCAGGACCATCCGCGGGCGATCGCCGACAGGTTCGAGGGCCTGGAGAGCCGCCTCGACGAGATCTTCTACCGCATCTCCCAGACGGACGCCAAGATCGCGCGCATCGAGGACGAGATCTCCTCGCTCAAGGACCGGGGCGGCCAGGAGGAGAGGTACGGTGCGGCGCTCCTAGAGCTAGCGGGGAGGCCGCTCAAAGTAAATCCGGCGCTTTTGGAGGCGCTGAAGGACTGAGCCGGACAAAAGGGAAGGCAGTCCGCGGTTTTGGCCGAAAAAGGTATTTAAGCACCAGGGAGGGATTACTCTAGCCAATATGGCTGACGAAGGTCCCAAGCAAGGCAGAGTCACTCTCGACGATTTCCTGGAGAAGATGTATTACGACTCCGGGACAGGGCCTCTCAAGGGACGGGTCTATTCCGCGAGCCCGAGCAACCCCCTCGCGAAGAAATGGGGCTACTGGGGCCGCTGGAACACCTGGGACAACGCCCAATGGCAGCCCCACGCGCTCATCTTCGGCGTGCCGCTCCCCGAGCCCATCTTCCACACGATAGCCGACTACATGTGCGGGACGACGGGCCTGTGGTGGGAATACATCAAGGTGCGCGAGGGCATCGCCTTCTCGCCCATGAGCAGGGTCCAGGGCGACATGCTCGGCAAGCAGTCCTTCCAGAGGAAGGACGCGCGCGAGATGATGGCCACTGTCCAGACCCTCAAGACAGTCATACTCAACCTGGAAAGCGACCTCGAAAAGATCCGCGAGCAGAGGAACGCGTTCCAGAACAACAGCCCCGAGCAGGTGAAGGGCCTGTTCGTGGACAACTACGGCGGCCCGTCGAGGAGCTGGTCGGCCCTCGCCCACCAAGTGCCGATCGTCAGGAGCGCGCTCACGTGGTTCTACCGCCTCGACGAGAAGAAGCCGGAGCTGCTCGGGCTCAAGAAGGGCGACAGGGAGTCTGAGGGCGACTTCCAAAGGAAGTGGTTGGACGCCGTCAAGGCCGACATGGAGAAGCAGGCCGAGGAGTTCGTGAAGAGCGAGGAGCTCAACCCGGCGGTGGCCAACTACCTCAAGCGCAAGGTCCAGGAATATATCAACTGGCGCATCGAATACAAGTCCTTCGTGCAGCGCACGTACGAGTCGATCGTCAACAACCTCAACCAGCAGAGGGCGAACCTGCAGCTCTACATGAGGTGGGCGACGAGGAACATCCAGGAGGCGGAGAAGATGATAATCCCCTACGAGGAGATGGACGCCCAGTTCGGCATCTTCGCCGAGGAGTTCCCGCAGTTCGCCCCGATGGCCTACACCGTCACGGAGATGTACTACGACCCCGAGCAGAAGTGGCCGATAGTCATGGACAGGATGAAGCCCTGGATCCCGTGCATAACGATCCAGCTCCTGATGTCCTACAACCCGGAGCTGCAGGGGAACAAGTTCGTGCGCGGCTTCACGGTAATAACGTACGGCGTCATGCACGAGGACGACAAGAGGAAGCTCAAGGGCAAGCTAACGCTCCAGAACAACGACTTCGCAACGATAATGAAGACCTACGGCGGGTACAACGACTCGGACCTCGCCGAGATGGGCATCGCCCAGACCAAGGACGAGAGGAGCAAGGACAGGTACAAGGAGCTCAAGGCCAAGGGGTCGCTCACGGCCGAGGAGAAGGCGGAGATAAGCAGGCTCGCCGAGGAGATAGGCGCCGAGGAAATGGAGAAGGGCAAGACCCCGGCGCAGGCCAAGGCCTCCATCGTCAAGGGCCTTTCCGACTGGTTCAACCCCAAGGCAGGGGGGGATGCGGGCGTCTACAGGTCGGCGATAGACTGGAGGGGGAAGTTCCTCGCGGGCATGACGCCGGTCCTGGAGTTCTTCGGGAACGACGTGCCAAAGACCTTCGACACGCGCCTGCGCCGCGCGAGCTGGTTCTCCTACAACTCGTTCTTCCGCGTGTACCGCGGCATCAAGTCCAACATGGGCTGGATGAATTATGAATAGCTAGCGCTTGCTCAGCAGAGCATCCGGCTCCGGCCGGACGGCGGGGCGCTGGATGGGCTACGGGTGAGAGCAGCTGGCGGGCCGGGCGATTTTCTCCAGCTACCGGCGGTCTAAGCTGGCCCAGCCTGGTCGCAGCAAGAGTCCTTGGACCTGCAGTTGCGGCATGTCGACCTGAAGCTGCCGTTGATATTCGCCATCCGCGCCCCGCAGCGCGGGCAGGGACGGACCAGAAAAGCCCCCGGGGGGCTTAGCTCCCCCTCTTCATCGGCCAGCATGTGAAAAGGTGGCGGCTCCTCTCGGTGAGGGAATATTCGATCGCGACGGGCCTGCCCGCAGAGACCTTCCGCTGTATCAGCTGGCGCTTCTCCAGCTCCGCGAGGCGCCGCGAGAGGATGGAGGGGTTTATCCCGTGCAGGCGCCGCTTCAGGTCGTTGAACTTGCTCGTCCCGCGGTAGATCTCCTTGAGGACGGCCAGTGCCCACTTCTTCTCGAAGACGGCGAGGATGTCGAAGATCGGGCAGGTGACCGCGTCCGGATGCTCCTGCTGAGGATACTGATGCTGCTGCCGTTGCGCCATTGCGGATAGGGTTCAGTACCTGGTAATAAAAAGCAACCGCAAACGATAAAAGGGCGGTATAGAAACTGTACTTGCTACAAATTATGGCAAAAACGGGCTTTTCCCTCGAGATAAAGGGCCTGCACGTGAGCGTGGAAAGCAAGGAGATACTCACGGGCCTGGACCTTTCGGTCCGGCAGGGCGAAGCCCACGCGATAATGGGCCCCAACGGCAGCGGGAAGAGCACCCTCGCTAACACCATACTCGGCCATCCAAAATACGAGGTCACGGACGGGAGGATAATCTTCGGCGGGAAGGACGTCTCGAAGCTTGAGACCGACGAGCGGGCGAAGGCCGGCCTCTTCCTCGCGATGCAGTATCCGACGGAGATTCCCGGCGTCACGTTCTCTGGGTTCCTGCGCTCCGCGATGAACAGCGTCCAGGGCAGGACCGAGAAGAGGGGCGACCTCCTCTCGGTCGTAGAGTTCAGGGACATCGTCGAGGAGAAGCTCAAGGTCCTCAAAATGGATTCCGGCTTCCTAGAACGGTACCTCAATGAGGGCTTCTCGGGCGGCGAGAAGAAGAGGGCGGAGGTCCTGCAGATGATGCTCCTCGCCCCCAAGATCGCAGTCCTGGACGAGACCGACTCGGGCCTAGACATTGATTCCTTGAAGATCGTCGCGCTCGCCGTGAAGAGGATGAGCGGCCCGTCCTTCGGTTCGCTCGTCATAACGCACTACCACAGGATCCTGCGCTACCTCGCCCCCGACCACGTGCACGTCATGCTGGGCGGGCGGATCGTCAGGAGCGGCGGGCCGGCGCTGGCGCGCACCCTGGAAGCCAAGGGCTACGGCTGGCTCAGGGAAAGGGGGGGGCCCCGGCGGAAATGAGATACGGCGCGCAGGAGAAGAGGGTGAGGGGCCTCAAGGACGGCTACAGGGAGAAGTACGGCTTCCACG
>DYHY01000012.1:0-18849 GCA_020723935.1 Candidatus Micrarchaeum sp. | reverse complement strand
ACGACAAGGAGCGCTCCGTCTTCAGGACGAAGAAGGGCCTGGACGAGGAGGTCGTTAGGCAGATATCGCAGATCAAGGGCGAGCCCAAATGGATGCTCGACTTCCGGTTGAAGAGCCTGGAGATCTTCCGCAGGAAGGCGATGCCCGGCTGGGGGGCGGACCTCTCGGGGATAGATTTCGACAAGATCGTCTACTACCTGCGCCCGCAGGACAGGCGCGGCAGGAAGTGGACCGACCTCCCCGCGGACATCAAGCGCACGTTCGATCGGCTCGGCGTCCCGGCGGCGGAGCGCCAGTTCCTGGGTGGCGTCGGCGCGCAGTACGACAGCGAAGTCGTCTACCACAACCTCAGGCAAGACCTCGAGAAGCGGGGCGTCGTGTTCCTCGACATGGATTCGGGCCTCAGGGAGCATGAGGAAATCGTCGGGAAGCATTTCGGCAAGGTGATCCCGCCCTACGACAACAAGTTCGCGGCACTCAACAGCGCGGTCTGGTCGGGCGGCTCCTTCGTCTACGTCCCCAAGGGCGTCAAAGTCAAGGTGCCTTTACAGGCGTATTTCAGGATCAACGCAAAGAACATGGGCCAGTTCGAGAGGACGCTCATAATAGCGGACGAGGGCGCGCAGGTCCACTACGTCGAGGGCTGCACCGCGCCCATCTATTCGACCGACGCCCTCCACTCGGCGGTCGTGGAGCTCATCGCGATGCCCGGCGCCAAGATCAGGTACACGACGATACAGAACTGGTCAAACGACGTCTACAACCTCGTGACGAAGCGCGCGCACGCCTACAAGAACTCGGCCGTCGAGTGGGTGGACGGGAACCTCGGGAGCAAGATAACGATGAAATACCCCTCCATCTTCCTCAAGGGCAGGGGGGCGCGCGGCGACATACTCTCCATAGCCTTCGCCGGCAGGGGCCAGCACCAGGACGCGGGGGGGAAGATACTGCACCTCGCGCCGGAAACCACGTCGACGATAGTCTCGAAATCCATCTCCAAGGACGGCGGGCGGGCGACCTACCGGGGCCAGCTGCTCGTGGCGAAGGGGGCGACGAACGTCAAGAGCAACGTCCGCTGCGACGCGCTCCTCTTCGACGAGAAGAGCAGGACAGACACGTACCCCAACATCGAGATCAAGGAGAAGAGCGCGACGATAGGCCACGAGGCGACCGTGGGCAAGATCGGCGAGGACCAGATATTCTACCTGATGAGCCGCGGCATATCACGGGAGGACGCGATATCCATGATAATAATGGGCTTCATCGAGCCGTTCACCAAGGAGCTCCCGATGGAATACGCAGTCGAGCTCAACCGGCTGATAAAGCTGGAGATGGAGGGGTCGGTGGGCTAGATGGCGGAGGGCGTCGGCGCATACAGACGGCGCGAGGGCGCATCGCTCGCGCGCCTCGCCCCGAAGAAGACCGTCTACATGAACCTGGGGAAGCTGGACTATTCTATCGGGAGCGTGACCGGGAGGGCCGGGGTCTCCTCGGAGGGCCCGGCAGAGCTAGCGGGGATAGTGGAGGCCCCAGCAAAGCTCCTCCTGCCCGCACGCACGAAGGCAGGGGCTCTGGCGAACTGCGCCTTCTCCGCCGGGGCGTTCCTGAGCATCCCGCGGGGGGCGCGCCCGGAGGCGCCGATAAGGCTCACGGCGTCCTACGAGAACGGCAAGCCCGCCGCGGTGAAGAGCGTCGTTTGCGTAGGCGAGGGGGCCTTTGCAAGAATCATCCTCTCCTCCGAAGGGCGCCCCGCCGCGTCGTTCTCCAGCCTCGCTTTCTTCCTGGGCAGGGGCGCGGCCCTGGATGTCGTGGACCTGGGCGCGGGGACCGCCAACCGCGAGTCGGCGATCCTCTCCGAGGAGACGGCGGTCCTCGCGGCGGACTCCTCCATCAACTGGTTCTCCGCCTCGCTTGCCGGCTCGCTCGCGTTCTCGAGGAAGACAATAACCCTCGCTGGAAGGGGGGCATCCGCCAGCTATTCGGAGGCGGTCTATCCGAGGGGGGGCGAGCTCTTCGCCACAGAGATACTCGTCAGCCACGAGGAACCCGACACGACCGGGAACGTCCTCTCCCGGGCGATACTTTCCGACGGGGCGCAGAACGTCTTCGAGGGCCTCATAAAGATAGAGAAGGACGCCCAGAAGACGGACTCGTTCCTGGCGGGCCACGCCCTGCTCCTCGACAGCGACTCGAGGAGCGACGCGATACCGTCCCTTGAGATAGAGGCCAACGACGTGCGCGCGACCCATTCCGCGTCCTCAGGCCCGATAGACCCCGACCACATCTTCTACCTGATGAGCCGCGGGATAGCCCGCGACGAGGCGACGAAGCTCGTCGCCCTAGGGTTCCTCGCGCCGGCCTTCTTAAAAATCGGCGGAGCGCAGGAGCGCGATGCGGTGGCAAGGATGATTGCCGAGAAATGGCGCGACCCGGCGCGGCCGGCGGGGGAGAGATGACGCGATGGCGCAGGGCCCGCCGCTTTCGGCGCTGAGGAAGGACTTCCCGATACTTTCGAGGAGGATCGACGGGAAGAGGCTCGTCTACCTCGACAACGCCGCGACGACGCACAAGCCCGTGCAGGTCCTCGGGCGCATCGAGGAATACTACCGGAGGGAGAACGCTAACGTCCACCGCGGGATGCACACCCTGAGCCAGGAGGCGACGGACGCCTACGAGGGTGCGCGCGAGAGGATCGCTAGGTTCATAGGGGCGAGGAGCCCCAAGGAGATCATATTCACGAAGAACGCGACGGAGGCCCTGAACCTCGCGGCCGGGTCGCTCTCCGAGCTCGCGGTGGGGGAGGGGGAAAAGATCGTCTCGACCGAGATGGAGCACCACAGCAACCTCGTCCCCTGGCAGCAGGCCGCCCGCAGGCACGGAGCGCGCCTGGAATTGCTCGAGGTCGACATGCGGACGGGGCTCCTAGACGAGGGGACCTTCAAGGAGAAGATCGCCGGAGCCAAGATAGTGTCCCTCACCCATTCCTCCAACGTCCTCGGGACGATAAACCCCGTCGCGAAAATAGCGGCGATGGCGAGGAAGGAGGGCGCGTACGTCGTCGTCGACGGGGCGCAGAGCGTCCCGCACATGAGGGTTGACGTCGGGAGCCTGGGCTGCGACATGCTCGCCTTCTCAGGCCACAAGATGTGCGGCCCGACGGGGATAGGCGTCCTCTGGGGGAAGGAGGAGCTCCTCGAAAGGATGCCGCCCTTCCTGTTCGGCGGGGACATGATCTCGGAAGTGACGTTTTCCGGGGCGAAATGGAACGACCTGCCTTGGAAGTTCGAGGCGGGGACGCCACCGATCGCCCAAGCCATCGGCCTCGGCGCCGCGTGCGACTACCTGAAGAAGGCAGGAATGGGCCGCATCCGCGCGCACGAAATGAGGCTCACGAAGCTCGCGCTCTCGCTCCTCTCCGAGCAAGGGGACGTGCGCGTCTTCGGCCCGGCGGACGCGGCGAAGAAGGGCGGGGTCGTCGCCTTCGGCATGGAGGGCGCGCATCCGCACGACATCGCGGCGATCCTCGACCGGGAGGGGATTGCCGTGCGCTCCGGCCACCACTGCGCCCAGCCCCTGACGAGGAAGCTGGGGGTCTTCGCCACGAGCAGGGCGAGCTTCTACTTCTACAACACCGGAAGCGAGGTCGAGTTCTTCGCGCGCTCGCTGGAGAAGGTCAGGAAGGTCTTCGGCGGCCGCAGAAGGGGCGCATGAGGCGATGGGGAACATCTACACGGAAGCAATCGTCGACTATTACCAGCACCCGAGGAAGAAGGGGACGATTGCGGAGCCGACCGCGCAGGCGAGCGGCCACAACCCCTCCTGCGGCGACAGCGTGAGCATCCAGGTCAGGGTCTCGAAGGGGAGGATCTCCCAGGCGCGCTTTATGGGGAGCGGGTGCGCGATAAGCACGGCGGCCTCTTCAATGCTTATGGAGAAAGTCGAAGGGATGCGTCTATCCGAGGCCAGGAATCTCTCCAAGAAGGACGCCCTCGCGCTCCTGGGGATAGGCATAAGCCACGCGAGGCTCAACTGCGCCCTGTTGCCGCTGAGGACGCTGAAAGAGGCGCTCGGGCAGGAAGGGGGCGAAAAAATGATAAAGGGGCCGGGCAAGCCGAAGGAGCGTAGGAGTTAGAAGATGGCAAGCAGGGGTCCCTACGCACGGCCGAGAGCTTCGCCGACGTATAAGCCACCGCTCTCAAGGGGCGAAACGGCGCCGGATTTCTCGATGTGGGGGAGCGACGGGAACAAGTACACGCTCTCGCAGTTCAAGAGCAGGACAGTTGTCATCTATTTCTACCCCAAGGACGACACGCCGGGCTGCACGATGGAAGCCTGCGGCTTCCGGGACACCATCCCCGCCATAACGAAGAAGAAGGCGGTGGTCCTGGGCATCAGCAACGACAACTACACCTCCCACAAAAAGTTCTCCGACAAGTATTCGCTCAACTTCCCGCTCCTCTGCGACACGGACAGGAGCGTCTCGAAGGCCTACGGCGTGTGGCAGAACAAGGGCATCTTCGGCTGGGGGATAGTCAGGACGACGTTCGTCATCGACCCGGCGGGGAAGATCAGGAAGGTGTTCCAGCAGGTGAACCCGACCGGGCACGCGAAGCAGGTTATTAAGGCGCTTAAATAGCGCGGGAAACGGAACGGTTAAATATTTTCCTCGGAGCCCCAAAAACCCATATGGCAGGCCAGGCGGACTTGGATTTCAGCTTCAAGATGGGCGGCGAGGCCGGATACGGCATCGCCCAGTCGGGGATGATCTTCTCCAAGGCCTGCACGAGAATGGGCCTGCACGTCTTCGTGAACAACGAATACCCCTCCCTCATCCGCGGCGGCCACAACACCGTCCAGATACGCGTGCGCGCGAAGCCCGTCCCGGGCCACACCGAGACGGTCTCGATGGTCCTCGCCCTCAACAGGAAGACGATGGACGACCACGAGAAGGAGGTCCTTCCCGGCGGGGTGATACTCTACGACGCGGACGACGTCAAGGACACGAAGAAGGAGAGGGGCGACGTCTCCTACTGCCACATCCCGCTCCTCGCCCTCGCCAAGGAGGCCGGCGGCGAGAGGATCATGAGGAACACTGTGGGCCTGGGCGCCGCGGCGGCGTTCTGCGGCCTGGACGTCGGGATCATGAACCAGCTCATCAAGGAGGGCCTCGGGAAGAAGGGCGAGGCCCTGGCAGACACCAACATCAGGGCAGCGAAGCTGGGGTACGACTTCGCCGCGAAGAACTACGACACGAAGGCCTTCGGCTGGAAGCTCTCCGGCCGCGCGGGCGAGCCGCCGAAGATGCTCATCACCGGGAACGAGGCGATGGCGATGGGCGCGATACGCGCCGGATGCAAGTTCCTCGCCGCATACCCGATGACGCCCGCCTCCGCCATAATGCACTATTTCGCGGCTAACGAGCGCGAATGCAGCCTCGTCATGAAGCACGTCGAGGACGAGATAGCGGGGATAAACATGGCGATAGGGGCCGCGAACGCGGGCGTGCGCGCGATGATCTCCACCTCCGGCGGGGGCTTCTCCCTCCAGACGGAGGGCCTGGGCCTCGCGGCGATGACCGAGACGCCGGTCGTCATGATCGAGGTCCAGAGGCCGGGGCCCGCGACGGGCCTCCCGACGAGGACCGAGCAGGCGGACCTGCATTTCGTGATAAACGCGCATCAGGGGGAGTTCCCCCGCCTCGTGGTCGTCCCGGGGGACGCCGAGGAGTGCTTCTACCTGACGGCGGAGGCGTTCAACTGGGCTGAGAGGTTCCAGCTCCCAGTGATCGTCATGAGCGACAAGTACCTCGCGGAAAGCTTCTTCTCCCACGAGAAGTTCGACCAGTCGAGGGTGACGGTGAACCGCGGCTGGATAGTGGGCGAGGACTGGCTCAAAGCTCACCAGCCGTTCAAGAGGTATTTCTCCACGGAGAACGGCGTCTCGCCGCGCGTGATACCCGGGACGGCGTATGGCATCCACAGGGAGCCGAGCGACGAGAGGGACGAGCTCGGGAGCATCGACGAGGACCCGCAGGTGAGGAAGGTCCAGGTCGAGAGGCGCCTGCGCAAGTTCGCCTCCGTCCAGAAGGAGGTCCCCGCGCCGGCGCTCCACGGCCCGGCGGGGGCGGATGTCACGCTCGTGGTGTGGGGCTCCACCAAGGGCCCGGCGATCGAGGCTCTCGAACTCCTGGAAAAGCAGGGCGTGAGGGCGAACGTTATGCAGTTCGTCTACATGTGGCCGTTCCCCGAAGCTGCCGAAGGGCTTCTTCGCGAGGCCAAGCGCCTGGTGCTCGTTGAGGGGAACGCGACCGGGCAGCTCGGGCGCCTGATAAGGCAGCAGACCGGGATCAAAATAGAGGAGAAGATACTGAGGTACGACGGCAGGCCACTTTCGGCCGAATACATCAGGGGCGGGTTCACTTCCCTGAAGGGGGGGCGGGCCTGAGATGGTGACCCTTGCGGAGCTCAACAGCGGCAAGATCCCGGACTGGTGCCCTGGCTGCGGGGACTTCGGCATACTCAACGCCCTGAAGAGGGCGATGATGGACACAGGCCTCCCGCACGAGAAGTTCTACCTCGTCGCCGGGATCGGCTGCTCAGGCAAGACCCCACAGTGGCTCAACACGTACAGCATCCACACGCTGCACGGGCGCGCGCTCCCCGTCGCCACTGGCGCGAAGCTCGCGAACACCGACCTAAACGTGATCGTCACGGGCGGGGACGGGGACGGCTACGGGATAGGGGCGGGCCACTTCCTGCACGCGATGAGGAGGAACATCGACCTCACGTACGTGGTGTTCAACAACCTCGTCTACGGCCTCACGACGGGGCAGACGAGCCCGACGAGCGAGAAGGGCTTCGCGACCAAGTCGACGCCGTTCGGGGTGATAGAGGTCCCGGTGAACCCGCTCGCTCTCGCGATAGCTTCCGGAGCCACCTACGTCGCCCGCGGGTACGCGGGGGACATCGTGCACCTCTCCAAGCTCATAGCCGATGGGATAACGCACAGGGGCTTCGCCCTGATAGACGTCCTGCAGCCGTGCGTGACGTTCAACCACAAGAACACGTACGAATGGTACCAGAAGACCGTCTACAAGCTGCCGGAGACGTACAACCCGGCCGACAAAATGGCGGCTTTCCAGAAGTCGATGGAATGGGGGGACTCCGGGATACCGATCGGAGTTTTCTACAAGGAGAGCAGGCCCACGTACGCGGACGAGCTCCCGCAGCTTTCGACGCCGCTCGTGAAGCAGCCGATAGACAACGTGGACATCGACAGGCTGATGCAGAAGATGATATGAGGGGAAAGGCGCAGGAGCAGGAACACCCGGCGCTCCTCTGGAAGCCGCTAGCCAGGGCGGACAGCCGGGCCGGAGGCGAGGTCCGCGCCAAGCATGAGCCGGAATCCGCGTGGGTCCGGTGCCGCCTCTGCAGCCATTTCTGCGTGATAGGCAGGGGCGAAATGGGCTTCTGCCATGTCAGGGGCAACCGCAAGGGGAGACTCTACTCGCTCAACTACGGCCTGGTCGAAGGCTTGGCCCTGGACCCGATAGAGAAGAAGCCCTTCTTCAATTTCCGGCCCGGGACGCGCGTCCTCTCCTTCGGCTCGCCCGGCTGCAACTTCCGCTGCCTCGGCTGCCAGAACTGGGAGCTGTCCCAGGGGCCGCGCCTCGGCGTCGCGCTCCCCGGGGAGAGGGTCCCTGCCAAGCGGATGGCCGGGGAAGCCGTCCGCACGGGCGCCGCTGGCCTCGCCTACACGTATTCGGAGCCGACGATCTTCTTCGAATACGCGCGCGACTGCGTCAGGGAATCCAAGAAGCTCGTCGCCTCCGGCAGACTCCCCAAGGATTTCTACAACGTCTTCGTCACGAACGGCTACTTCTCCAAGGAGATGCTCGCGAAAATAGCGCGCGAGAGGCTCCTGGACGCCATGAGGATAGACCTCAAGTTCATGAACGGGGCCGACTACAAGTCCTTCTCCGGCGCGCGCCTTGAGCCGGTCCTCGAGAACATACGGGCGGTCGCCAAGACAGGGATGCACATGGAGGTGATAGTCCTCGTCATCCCAGGGATGAACGACAAGCCCGCGCAGCTCAAGGAGTTCGCCTCCTTCGTCGCAGCGGTGGGGAAGTCCGTCCCTCTCCATTTCATCCGGTTCCATCCGGACTACCGGGTCTCGGGCGGCTCGGCGACGCCGATCGGGACCCTCGAGAAGGCGCGGGAGATAGCAAGGGAAGCGGGGATCGAATACGCCTACATCGGGAACACGGGGACGTCCGGCCACGAGGACACGCTCTGCCCGGGCTGCGGCGAGCTCCTGATAGAGCGGCGCGGCTTCGGGGTCGTCAGGAACGCCTTCAAGGGGTCGCGCGCGAAAAGGCCGACATGCCCGGCGTGTGGGCATAAGATAGCGATCATATTCTAGCGCCGCGCAATAGGAAAACGGGGCACCTGTTAAATAGGGAGGGCGGCCAGCCTTCTCTAGAGGGGAAGAATCATGGGGGGTGCCAGGCTTGTAGCATTTCTCGTGGACGTCGTGCTTGTGGCGTCACTCGCCTCCGCCTGCGGCGGGGGCGGCGGGGGGCAGACGTACGGGTACTCGCCCCAGCAGCCCTGCGACCCAGGGAGCTTCCAGATAGATTCCTCTCACAGGAGCCCGCACGCTGCCGGCAACGCGCCGGGGTCCGCCGTCATTGAGGAGAGGCCCCTTGAGGAGTGGCGCAGGCAGGAGATCCTGGAAAGCTTCGATCGGGCCGGGACGGTGAACAAGATAACCGAAAAATACCTGGATCTCTCTCTTGCCGGCGTCGCCTTTTTCGAGATGCCCGACTATCTCATCTCGCGCGACGGGGTCGTGCACGAGGTCGGGAACCCCAACCCGTTGACGTTCGTCGTCCAGGCCGCAGGCTATTCCGAGATCCCGGGCGCCGAGCCCACGTCCGAGCAGATGGCGTTGGCCGCACAGATGGCGTGCCGGGCGCACCTGGTATACGGCCTCCCTTCGGACAAGTTCCTCGTGCCGGACAGGTCGCTAGCGGGCGGCGTCCTCGCGGCGGTTTCCGGCGGGGTTCCCGCGCAGGCAGTCATGGTCGCGCCGCAGTCCGTACAGCCCGCCTGGCCTCCCGCGGCGCAGGGGGTGCCCCAGCAACTGGTGGCGGCTTCCGCCAACGGATATTTCCCCGCGGTCGCGTCCCCTGCCGGCGGCAGGGCGGTCGTCACGTATTTCTCCGAAAACCACATCGACGTCGCCCCGTCGAGCCAGTACGACGAGAATCCCTACTACGTCGTCGCGCCCGCCGGGGACTGGACTGTCCTTGGCACGTACCTGGACCCCCTGACCGGGCTGAACCTCCCCGGGATATACGACGGGGGCGACTGCAACTGGTACGTGGACGGGGCCGCCGGCTGTTCGGACGACATCGAGGGCTTCTACGGAAACGTCCCCGTGAACAAGTACAATTCTACCGTGAACAGGCTCGTCCTCCAGGGCAGGGATCCGCAGGGGAACGACGTCATACTCACGTTCTTCCACATCGGGCACGACTCCATCCCGGACTGGGTCGTCCCCGGCTACGTGACGAAGGGCGGGGAGATACTCGCCGAAATGGGCAACCAGGGATGGAGCTACAGCAGCTCCGACGGCCTCCTGAAGGACGCGCAGGACGATCCGGCGCGCTACCACAATCTCTACGGCAGGCACCTGCACATGGAGCTGTGGACCCCCGCGGGCGGCAAGGCGGACGCATTGTTCCTCAGGAACGCGCTCCCGTAGCCGCGTCCCGGCGCCGCAACTGAACTACCCACCCGTAAACGGGCAGGGGTCGCCCGGGCGGGTAGGTCATGTGGGGCGCCTTTCTCCGGCGCCGGGGCACGGATGCTCTGCGGAGCACTCCCGCCCGTGAACAGGTGGGGGTCCATCACGGCGCCGCAACTGACTTAAACGGGGCAGGGGACGGGCTTGCGTCGTGGATGCGAAGGGGAAGCGCGCGCCGAAGGTCCTTTCCATCCTGAAGAGAAGCTATCCGGGCGCGAGGATCACCCTGCGCTACCGCACACAGGCAGAGCTCGTCGTCTCCGTCATCCTCTCCGCCCAGTGCACCGACAGGAAGGTTAACGAGGTAACCTCCGTCCTCTTCAAGGAGTACAAGACGTTCGGGGATTTCGCGGGCTGCGACAGGAAGACCCTGGAGAGGCTCATCCGCCCCACCGGGTTCTACAGGAACAAGGCGGGAAGCGTCATCGGCTGCTGCAAGGGGGTGCTCGAGCGGTTCGGCGGGAGGCTTCCGCGGACGATCGGCGAGATGATCAGTCTGCCGGGGGTGGGGAGGAAGACTGCGAACGTCGTCCTCTCCAACGCCTACGGGATAAACGAGGGTGTAGTCGTCGACACGCACGTCTTCAGGCTCGCCAGGCGCCTCGGCCTCTCCGCGGGGAAGACGCCGGAGAAGGTGGAGCAAGATCTCATCGCCCTTTTCCCGAAGAGGGCCTGGCTCGCCGTCTCGAACCTCCTGATACACCACGGGCGCGCCGTTTGCACCGCAAAAAGACCCGCGTGCGCAAAGTGCAGCCTGAGCAAAATCTGTCCCTCCGCGTTCAGAATCTGACGCCGGCCGGCCGCAAGATATTTTAACGGCCTCCCGGCCCCTGGCCCGGCTTTGCAAGACGCTGAAGAAACCCTGGGGAAGGAGATCGGGTGCATGGCCGGCGGCTCGGCGCTCTTCGTGCGCGCCCCGTCCCAGGCAATAGGGGACGCGAGGCTCGCGGCCCGGGGAATCGTCCTCGCATCCGGAATGAAAGGGATCCTCGTCTCTCCGCGACGACGCCCTACGCGGACCTGTCAAGGGCGCTCTCCGAGAAGGGGATAGGTGCGCAGGGCCTGAAGGTCATCAACTGCGTGTCGATCATGAGCGGCGCCAGGCCCGCGGACAACGAGCGGGCGGCCTACGTCAGGAGCCCGAGGAACCTCATCGGCATCTCCCTCTCGATGCTCGAGTCGATCAAGGCGTTCGGCGACGGAGAGAAGGAGAGGGGGAAGGGATGTTCGTGATGGTGGATTCTGTAGACGCCCTCAGGGCGTTCTCCTCCGACGAGAGCGTCGGGCAGTTCTTCCGCTTCGTCATGCAGAGGGCGCGGCCGAGGGGCGTCGCCTTCCTCGTCTTCGCAAGCTCCCTCGCGGAGGAAGTCGCCGGCGCCTGCGACAGAATTATAAATGTCGGATAGATTCCGGGCGCGCTAGCATGGCACCGTCTGGAAGGGGAGCTGGAGGGAAAAAGAGGAAGAAGACAGTCATGGCTTTCGGCGCCTTCGACGGCGTCCACGCGGGGCACATCTACTACCTCAAGCAGGCGAAGAAGAAGGGGGACTATCTGGTCGTCGCCGTGGCGAGGGACGATGCCCTCTGGAAGTTCGCGAAGCGCTACAGCCTCCCGGAGAACGAGCGGGCCGAGACGATAAAGTCCCTGGGCCTCGCAGACAGGGTCGTCTTCGGCAGCAAGACCAACGCGATAGAGCGGATCATGCAGGTGCGCCCGGACGTGATCGCGATAAGCGCGTACCATCCGGTGGATAAGAGGATCCTCGAGATGGAGCTCCACACGTACGGCCTGAAGACGAAGGTCGTCGCGATCCAGACTTACAAGCCCAAGGTCTACAACAGGTATTTCGGTGTCAAGCCCGACGACCTTATGGGCCTCCCGAGGAAGAGGAAATAGGGAAAACGCACGGGGCCGCCGGTCTTCGGAAGGAAATAACCTTTATTAAGGGATGAACTTAGCTTTGGCAATTGGTGGGGATCCGGCAAGGCTTCTTCAGGCGGAGCAATACGGCGCCGCCGTGAGGGCGGCGTGCGCGGCCGCCTCACTTCTCGATTCGCTGGGCGTGACCTACGCGATACACGGCAAGGTCGCCGCGATATACTACGGCGCGGACGGCGCCGCGCCCGGAGACGTCAACGTGATGGTGGGGGCCGGCGGCATAACGGCCGTCTCCGACGCGCGCGGATGCGCGTGCGACGTGCGGGAGGGCTACAGGGACAACGGCCGCATGCTGAGGCTCTCGCTAGGCGAGGGGGCCTACGGGATCCCCGTCGACATGACGGAAAGCTACTACAAGAAGGACAAGAAACATCCGCTCGTCCCCTTCTTCTCTTCGGCCGAGGAGCCGGAGATCGCCCTCGTCCCCGGCGAGGGCAGCCTTGCGATCTACGGGGTGAACGACCTCCTGACGGCATACATCTGCGCGAGCGTCGCGCCCAGGCGGGTCTCGAACGGCAAGGCCCTCGCCGACGAGGAGATCGTGGCCGTCCTCGCCGGGCTCAACTCAGGTTTGGTGCGGCCGGGAAGGATCAGGGCGAGCCTAGAGGCGATGGGCCGCACGATGGACGAGTTCGTGGGGAAGAAGTACGGCTACGTCCTGTTCTCCTGAGAACCGGAAAAGCCCCCCCCTACACTCAGATTATCGTCGGGAGGTAGTTGGCGTATTCCTCGAGCTTGTCCTGGAACGCCTTGGCGTCGCGCCTGCCGAACTCGACGAACTGCTCTATCTTGTCGTAGTAGAAGTATTTCTCGCGCATCGGGCGGATGAGGCGCAGGAGCGGGCTGTGTACCCACCTCATCAGGTAGTCGGTCCGCAGGAACCCGTCCATTTTGAACTCGGCGAAGCCGTAGTTCGCCATTATCGGGTTCTTGGGGTCGCTCCCGGGCTTGGCCTTGGGCGTGAAATACATCTTCCAGTTGAGGTGCATCCAGTTGATCGCGTACTTGTAGTCGACCTCGTGGCTGCAGCGCCACCAGCCCGCGATGAAGGTGCCCTCCCCCGGCTGCGTGGGCGGGACGTGCACGTAGCGCACCTCCTGGACCATATACTGCAGGTCCTGCAGGACGCTGAAGGACTTCCTGTAGAGCTGGTCTATCCCCCAGCCCTCGAGGCGGAAGGTGAGGTAGGTGAAGGAATAGTAGTTGACGGGCTGGCTCCAGTCTATTGGCTTTGCGAACCCGGCCGGCGTGTCAGCCATCTTCCGCGCAAGATACCACTTCCGGGTTTATTAAACCTTCCCGCCCGAAAAGGGCCGTGCCGCGGCGCCCGTCCAGGAGGGCGGAATGCGCCGTCGATTGCCGAACCTGTTAAAAAAGGGGCATGCCTTTCATCGCTGGATGCCTGACGAAAAGCCGGAGCTCGCCAAGAACCCGACGATCAAGCAGCGCCTTGCGACGAAAATCGCGGGGGAGATAGTCCTGTCGGACTCGCCCGGCAAGACCCTCAAGAAATGGCGCGAGATCTTCAAGGCGCGCCAGAACGAGGTTGCCAGGTTCCTTAAGGTGAAGCCATCCGTCATAAGCGACTACGAGAGCGGGAGGCGGAAGAGCCCGGGAACCGAGGTCGTGAGGAAGTTCGTGAACACGCTCCTCTCCCTGGACGAGACGAAGGGCAGCCAGACGATCTTCGAGTTCTCCAACATGCTCGCGGGCGACGCGATATTCGAGATAATCCTGGACATCAAGGAGTTCACGAAGCCCGTGAAGGCCGAGGATTTCGTGGACGTCGTGAAGGGGACTGTCCTGTGCGGCCAGCCGTTCCTGGACCGCGACGTGTTCGGCTACACGGTGGTCGACTCGCTTCGCGCGATCGTGGAGTTCTCGCCCCTGGAGCTTGCCAAGATCTACGGCTCCACCACCCAGCGCGCCCTCGTCTTCACCAAGATCACGAGCGGGAGGAGCCCGATGATAGCGATAAAGCTCACGAGCCTCAAGCCCGCGCTCATAATCTTCCACGGCCCTCAGGAGGTCGACAAGCTCGCGATAAAGCTCGCCGAGACCGAGAAGATTCCCGTGATACTTTCCAATTACCCGACGGTGGACGAGCTGATATCGTCCATGCGCGCGAAGCTCTGAGCGGTCCCAGGACCGTCCATGCCGGGGCGCGGGGTCCCGGCGAAGCGTAAAAACCCCCCTCACGCGAGGAAATGAAGGAAGAGAAAGAGGACAAGGAACGGCGCAGCCAGTCTAGAAAAACACAGCTTTCCCTAGAAGTCCTCGTCTTCGTCGCCGTTTCCGCCCTCTACCTTGCGGCGGCCGTCGCGCTCTTCAGGGAGGGGGCCATCGGCCTGGAGCGCGCCGGGATGGCGAGGGCCGTATCCGAAATATCGGAAAGCGTCTCGTTCCATTCCGCGGCGCTGTCGAGGGACCGCGGTTCCTCCTCCGAGAACTTCACGCTGTTCCCGACGGTGCGCCTCAACGCCGTCTCGGACGGGACGGAGGTGCGGATTTCTGCGTGTGGAGTGATTTCGGGAGGGACCGAGGAGAAGGCGGTTCCCGTGCGCGCCAGAGAGTTCGGGGGGCGGACGGAAAACTGCGCGGATTTCCCATATTCCGGGACAGTGTCCGTCTCGGAAAGGGCGCTTGCAGGAGGGAAGCTGCGTGTCGAGATCTCAGGCGTCGATTGAGTTCCTGGCCTACTTGCTGTCGATCGTGCTGATTGCTGGCTGCGCGATCGCGTTCGTCGGAAGGATCTCCTTCCCCGACATCGAGGGGAAGGCGAGGGCGGAAGGGGCAGCCCTCGTCCTGGAAAGCGCGGCCGTCCGCGGGATACCCTTCGAGGTCAGGATTGCGGGGGCGGCTTCCGGCGGGAGGATTTTCAAGGGGAATTCAAGCGCGGGACTCCGGGGAAACGCCTCCGCCGGGGGCGGGCTCTACTACTCCCCGTACAGGAGGGCCGGATGAGATGGGGCGGAGCCAGATCTCGATCGAGGTCGCCTTCTTCGCGCTCGCCGCCGGGATCTTCCTCCTGTTCTTCCTGCAGCTCGCGACGCGCGTAGCCGAGGGATCTTCGGGCGACTTTTCCGCCTTCAGGAGCTACGGGACCTCTGTCATCGGCGGGGACGGCCTCCTGTTCAATCCGGAGGAGGGCGCCGTCGGAAGGTCGGCGGACGGCCACGTCGCCGACCACCTGCTTCTGCAGCTGCCGGAAAACGTGACGGCGATAGGAATCCCGGGCGGAGAAGCACTGCAGGAAGGCACGGACTCTGGCTTCTGCTCCTGGCGCGCGGCAAGCTACCGCGGGAGAACGGTCCTCCTTTCCGTCTGCTCGGGCTGAACCGGAATCAATCGAAGCCCGCGACTATCTCCTCGGCAGCCTTCTCGGGGTTCTTGGCGAGGGTTATGAACGATGCGAGGAGCACGCCGCGCGCGCCCAGGTAGAGCGCCTTCTCGACGTCGTCCTTGCCCGAAATCCCTGCTCCGCAGAGGACGGGAATATCCGGGGAAACCTGATGGACCGCGTGCACGCCGCGCGTGACCACCTCGGGCTTGGCGGTGGAGACGGAGATGCCGCTCCCGATGAGCTCGGGCGGCTCGATCGAAATCATGTCCGGGGCGAACTTGGCGATCGCCGCCGCCTCGCTCTCGTCCTTGGCGCAGACGAGGCTCGCGAGGCCCAGCTTCCGGCAGCGGCCGATCGTCTCGGCGATCTTCTCGTGCGGGAGCTGGTGCTCGGCGTGGTTGATTAGGAGGCCCGCGGCCCTCGCGGCCTTGAAGTTTTCGACGGTGAGCCATCCCGTGCTCTTCCCGGGGGCCACCGGGTCCGCGTGCTGGCCGAAGACCTTGGCCTTCTTGCAGACCGCGAGGCACGCGCAAAGGTCCAGGGCCGTAGGCACTATCACCGCGTTGATCCTGGATTTGGATTTGGTCGCCGCGGCTTCCACGGCGCGCGCGAGCTTCACCGCGTTCTTCCCGGTGGATTCCTCGTACGTCTTGAAGTTGATGACGAGCTGCCTCGTGCGTTCGGTCATGTGCGTCCCTGTCTCTCCCGTTCTTATAATCGCGTGCTGATGTGCCCGTCGGCGGGGGGGTTAAATATCCTTTTTCCCTTTTTTCGGAGGATGCGGGGCAACCCTTCTTCTTTCCATGGACAGTGGAGTGCTTTCTGCGGCCCCGCGGGGACATCGTCCTCCCCCGCGCCGGCGGGTTTTTCCGTTCTTTTGTGGTGGCTTTTTTCCTTCTTCTTGGGGTTTCCCCCTCCCGCGAAGAAGCGTGAGCCCTGAGCTAGTCTATCTTCCTGAACCTCCCCTTGAGCTTGTTCATTATCTCGGGCATCGTAGTGTATTCCATATCATGGGGCGGCAGGCGGTGGGGCTCGAAGGGGCCGTGGCGCCTGAGGAAGGAGCCTATGTGGTTTGCTTCCTCCCGCACGTGGTCGAAGGACGGGTCGTCGAAGAGGTCAATGGGGCCCACGAGCTTGCCGTGCGCTATCTGGAAGCCGAGGGCGACGACCCTCGGCGGGCCGTCGAAGCGCGACGGCGTCGCCTGCTTCCTCGAGACAGGCATCAGGGGCCCGTTGTGGCTCCCCCGCATCCAGCCGGCGACGATCCAGGGCGTCGAGAATGCCTCAAGCACCTCCCCGAGAGCCGGGAGCCCCGATTGGCAACGTACGATCGCGACGGGGTCGTCCTTCCCCACGTACTTGCCTGCAATAAGGGACAGCTTCTGCGTCGAGCTGACCGCCGCCGGCGTTCCGTCCTTACGGCGGACGGATTTTATCAGGTACTTGCCCGTCGAGCCGATGAAGGCGAGGAGCGAATAGAGCTCCTCCGGGCAGCTGAACTCTATCTTCTGGTGCTCCTTGACGTCGTGGATCTCGAAGACGAACCCGTCGTGCATCGAGCCGTCGATGACTAGGCCCGCCGTGTTGAAGGGGTCCGCGAACATCTTGTAGAGTGGGAGGTTCCAGGCAGAGGGCCCGGTCTTGTCTGCCATCAGGACGACGACAGGCTCGCTCTTCCTCTCGTCAAGCTCTATCTCCGCGACCCCCGGGCCCATCCCCTTGACGTTCCCGCTGAACGAGTCGGCAAGGAGGTCCTGGCCCGCCCCGTAGAGTTTCAGGCCGTGGGCAACGCCCGCGCAGGAGTAGAACACGTCCCAGGCGAGCTTGTGGATCTTCTCCGAGTCCACGCCCTCCTTGTGGGTCATTATGAGCTCCAAGTCGTCCCCACAGGAGGAAACGCAATAGTCCACCAGGAGCCCGTCCTTCCTGGCCTCGTTCAGGCGCGCCTCCGCCTCCTCTATCAGGTGCGGGTGCACGGACATGTGCCCCGGATACCCCCCCACGTCCGCCTTGATCGCGGACAGGGTGATCCTCGCGCCCGCGGCCGCGGGCTTCCAGGTCTTGTTAGGCACCTGTCTTGCCGGCGCGCCCTTGTGCTGGGTTGTCATGGCAGAGTCTGATGCAAACCCGGTTTATAAATATTATTACAGCGTAATACTTCGTATTATCCTGTCATATTCCTGCGGATTCCGCAAAATTACAAAAAGAAAGACAGAGAAGGGTGCTCGCGTTAGCGAAACAAAAGGCGGTAGGATGTATGTGTCGTGGCAATAAGTGTAGCCTTCAGCAGAAAAACACGACTTTTTTGTTATTCCTCCAAACGAGATTAAGAGTACAGCAATAAGAGTAACGAGGCAGTTCCGACGATCAAATCCTGCTTTCTCATGCGATTAGCCTTCCTATCAGATTGTCTATTAGCCCAAGCAATTCGTCTTTTCTCAATTGAAGGGGTGTCTCTGTCGCATAACTATCGTACGTCCATTTATCTATCTTGTCTGGTATGTCGTCTCTCATTTTGTTGGCCTTGGCTATAGCGTTGGTCATTTTCTCCAATACGTATATTTTGTTGTGTAAGGCGAGCTTTCTCTGTGTGGGCACGTTCAGGAACGCGGAGTCGGGTATGGAATCAACTGCAGTGTGCAGAATGCTTTCAGTGACATTGACGGCGCCACGTGTTCCGTTGTTATCCGTGAAACGGGCGAGGTTGTGTTCTCAAGGTATGCAATTGCGAAACCAAAGACAGCTGCATGTGGACTGGAAGGGTTGGGGTCGGAAGGCGCGAATGAAACAGAGAAGTTGGCGGAATGAAGCAGATTACCGTTTTGGCCAATGAGCTCAATAGAATAGTTTCCTGGAATGAGTTCCTGCTCGTTGGTAGTTGAGTTTCGAATCTCGTATAACGGCCCGAATATCACGGTGCCGTTAGAGTATATTATTCCGTTTACAAGAAGAACGTCTGGATCGTCTGAGGAAGTCCTAAAAGTCCGGAATAGGTTGGAATAAACACCATCACTTATCCAGTTGTCATCAAACGTGTAAACACTGCCACTGCCCATGAAACAGATTGGAAGACCCTTTGAAGAAGCGGTCATAGTCTTATTTCTGGCAACCCAAAAGCCATTGACAGGGCAGCTCCAAGGAGGACAGATTATCCGTTGTTCTGGCCCGGCAACGTAAAGGCCATAAGTGTGCCCTAATTCGTGAGCAAGAGTTGTCCACGCCTGCTCATCAACAAGTACGGAACCAGGCACTGAAGGCAAAGAAAGACCTATCAAATCAATAGGGCGCAAGTGCCCTGAAAAATATGACGAAGAAACAATACCTACCGTGCGGTCCGACTTCCCATCTGTTGCCAACTCGCCCATCAGCCATAGATTAAGTATGTCTAGATCCGGCCCCACAAGCGGAAGCGCAGAGGAAATATAGGATATTTGGGATTTCCCGTAGGACAGGCCGGTCTCGGACAGCGGATACGCTCCTTGAAGAAAAAATACGCCGTGCTCAACAGAAGAATCGAAGTCAGGAATCTCATTTCTGAACGGAACTGGCACGAAATACAAATTCACCCCCGCGTCTCTTTCACCGACACCACCACCGACCTCGCGTTGTTCGTCTCGTCGCTTTCCGCTATCGCGTTGGACGGGTCGACCTGCGCATAGATTGTCTTGTCGCCTGCCTCCGTCGGGGTAAGGTAGAAATCGACCGTCGGATTCACCCGCAGCTCCTCGGCTGTCCTCGTCTGGGTGAGAGTAGT
>DYHY01000011.1 GCA_020723935.1 Candidatus Micrarchaeum sp. | reverse complement strand
GCGTTCAGGTCCGCCGACTGCACGGGCGGCCGCGCGGTGTTCATCGGCGGGGGGTAGGCATAGCCGGCCTCCTCTCGGCGATAAGGTGCTACGCGAACGGGAAGCACCCGAAGGTGAAGGGGGCCAAGGTCTTCTACAGCAGCCGCCACCACGACGATTTCCCCTTCCTCGAGGAGCTGTCCGACCTGGCCAAGTCCGGGAAGCTCTCCCTCGTCGCGACGATCACCGGCGAGCACCATCCTGCGGGCTGGGCCGGGGGGAAGGGGCGGTTCGACACCAAGCTTCTGCGCAGGAACCTAGGGATGGACGAGATAAGGTCAGCGATGTTCTACGCCTGCGGCACGGACAGCTTCGTCAAGGACATGCACGCCACGCTCGTGAAGATAGGCGTCGCGCCGGAAAGGATCAGGACCGAGGGGTTCGGCTAGGCGGCCCGGCCTAGTCGCTTTCCGCCGGCCGGCTCTTCAGTTCCTTCTCCCTCTCGTAGAAGAAGCCGGACTCTCCGACAATCCCTTGGTCCGCCACCTTCGAAAGGTAGCCGCCGATCCCCCCGACAGTGAGAGGGTCCTCCTGTCGCTGGACGGGAGGGGCGGGTAGAGATAGTGGGGGTGTGCGGCGTCCCTCATGACGACAGGTATCCCCATCGCGCCGGCCGCGCCCATCATGAACTGCGAGCTCCTCTTCCTCTGCCATCCGCGCTTGAAATTCACTACGACGAGGTCCGTCTCCCTGAGGCACCCGTAATCCGCGTAGACGTCGGGCGTCGCGAAGACGTACTCAAGCTCGCCCATCCCGGCGCCGGCCCTGGCCTCGTTGGCGGCGTCAAGGACCTTCCTCAGGCGCGGCGTCGCGTCCCCGGAAACATAAACCCTTCTCAGGGGCTTGGGCTGCGACGAGTCGCGCCAGTCGAAGCGCTGCGGCGCGGCGGCCCCGCGCTCGAAAGGCGCCTCCCTCGCAAGCATGTATTTTATCGCTTCGTCGGTTGATGGGAACATCTCGCCGGAGATGCGCCCGAGGAGATCGCGTATCGCCCCCTCTTCCCCGTCGTTGATCGTCACTATCGGCGTCCCCTTCGCGTGGCCGTACCCGAGCTCCACGAAGCTCATCTGGCCCCACTTGCCGCTGAAGACGGCGAGGATCGCGTCGGACTCGGCGGAGGCGCACAGGTCCTCGGCGTTGAGCGCCCAATTGACGTGCTGGTCGTGGTTCGTCGGGTTGTTGAGGTCGTACATGGCGCCGAGCCTGCGCTCTATCGCGTCCTTGGCAACCGAAAACGAGCCGACGAGATACATCTTCTGCCTTGGCGGGTCCGGCCATATCCGGGAAACGCGCGGCTCTCAGGGTTTAAACCTTCCCGGAATGGTGATAAGAACGGGTGCCGATGGGGGCAGTAGTCCTCCTTGGGTTCTATGAGGCATTCGACTGACGCGTCCCTTTCGGGACTTGCACCCGGCCAGGACGGACGTGTTTCACTCCCCCTCCGGCGCTCGCAGCTTAGGTGTCTTCATCGCTCCCGCCGGCGGGATTCCTTTCTATTCCCGCCCCCGCGAGTCTCCCCGCAGGATTGTTGATCCGGCCTTTCGTGTGGGTGGAAGGACCTTCCTCGGCATTTCTACCGACGGCCTCGCGCCCCCTTCGGCGGGAAGCCTTGCCCGTTTCTCCCTTAAAACCCTTTCACTTCTCCAAAACGGCCTTTATCCTGCGCACTCCGCGCGAGGAGGCCTCTTCCTTCACTATCCTGAAGTGCCCCAGTTCCCTCGTGTTCGTCACGTGCGGCCCGGAACAGATCTCCTTGCTCGCCACCCCCGCGGGGCCGTGGACGGTGTAGATGGAGATCCTCTCGCCGTACTTCTCGCCGAAGATGCCCATCGCGCCCGCTGCCTTGGCTTGCGCCGGGTTCATCTCCTCGCGCGTGACGTCGAGGGCGTGCGCGACGTTCTCGTTCACGATCCCCTCGACCTGCGCCACCTGCTCGGGAGTCATCTTCTCGCCCCAGGAGAAGTCGAACCTCAGGCGCTCGGGAGTGATGTTGCTTCCCCTCTGCTCGACGTTCGGCCCGAGGACCTTCCGGAGGGCTGCGTGCAGGAGGTGGGTCGCGGTGTGCAGGCGCGTCGTCTCCGCCGAATTGTCGGCGAGGCCGCTCTTGAAGACGCCGGCGCTCGCGGTCCTCGAGAGCTCCTGGTGGCGGGCGGCCTCCCTCTCGTACCCATCCCTGGCCACCTTGATCCCCGCCTCGCGCGCTAGCTCCTCGGTCATCTCTATCGGGAAGCCGAAGGACTGATAGAGCAGGAACGCGGTCTTGCCGTCGATCGTCCCCGCGACAGCCTCCGCCTTGGCACGCTCGAAATATTTGATGCCCTGGTCGATGACCTCCGAGAACCGCTCCTCCTCGGCGCCGAGCTCGGAGAGTATGAAATCCCTGTTGTCGGAGAGGTGGGTGTAGTCGGGGTAAACCTCGAAGACCGACTTCGCCACCTCCTTCGCGAAGCGGCCCGATATCCCCAGCTCCCGCCCGTACCTTATCGCCCGCCTTATCAGCCTGCGCAGGACGTACCCGCGCTCGATCCTCGCCGGGACCACGAGCTCCGCGAGCATGAAGACGGAGGCCTTGACGTGGTCGCAGATTATCCTCATCGCCTTCTTCGCGGATTCGCTTTCCCCATACTTTTTCCCGGAAAGCTCCTCGACCTTCGCTATTATCGGGAGGAACGCGTCCGTCTCGAAGACCTCCTTGCCCTCGAGGGTCGCAAGGGTCCGCTCGACGCCCATGCCCGTATCCACGTTCTTCTGGGCCAATTCGGTGAAGACGCCGTCCTCGGACTTGTTGAACTGCATGAAGACGTCGTTCCAGATCTCCATCCAGCCGCCCCGGTCCTGGGCGCTGGCGACCATCGGCGCGGGGCCGGGCCCCACCCAGTAGAACATCTCCGTGTCCGGGCCGCAGGGGCCTGACTTGCCCGCGGGGCCCCACCAGTTGTCCTCCTTGGGGAGGTAGACTATCCTCCCCTTGGGTATCCCGAGGGATTCCCAGATCCTCGCGGCCTCCGTGTCCATCGGGGCGTCCTTGTCGCCGGCAAAGCAGGTGATGGAGAGGCGCTCGAGGGGGATCTCCAGGACCTTCGTGAGGAACTCGAAGCTCGAGCCGATCGCCTCCTCCTTGAAATAGGACCCGAGGGACCAGTTCCCGAGCATCTCGAAGAAGGTGAGGTGCGTGGAATCGCCCACGTTGTCGATGTCCGTCGTCCTGATGCATTTCTGCACGTTGACGAGCCTGTTCCCCAGTGGGTGCTTCTGCCCGAGGAGGTAGGGGACCAGGGGATGCATTCCCGCGGTCGTGAAGAGGACCGTCGGGTCGTTCTCCGGGACGAGCGGGACGTTCCTGCATTCCTTGTGGCCCTTCTCGTCCGTGAAGAAACCGACGTAAAGCCTGATGAGCTCCCTTCTCCCCGAAACCTTTCTCATGACAGCGGGGTTCCCACGAGCCGTTTTAAAAAAGTGAGCCCGGGCCCGTTGCGGCAGGCTTTTATTAGGCTCCCCGGACCCTTCCGGGCAGATGACGCGCGCACTCATAATCAACGGCTACTCGGACGAGCCCACATGCTTCAACGTCCCCCCGTACGTGGGCAAGTACCCCCGCTACATAGCCGGGGCCATCTGGGCCGCCGAGAAGGGCGCCGACGTCGTGTACAGGACGATAGACGACTTCCGCTCGTCGCGGATCAGGGCGGCGGAGGTGGACGGGAAGTTCGACCTGGTGGTCTTCATCGTGGGGATGACGGTCCCGGGCAAGTACGTCGGCGGGGAGATAGCCTCCGCCGAGGAGATAGTCTCGATAGTCTCCCAGCTAGATAAGGTGAAGACTAATGTCCTCGCCGGACCCGCGGCGAGGTTCGGCTTCGGCCTGGAGGGCGGGCGCACGACGAGGATAATCCGCGAGCCCTTCGACATCGTCTGCCGCGGCGACGATGAGGCAGTCGTCTACGCCTTCCTCAGGGGCGAGAAGGTGAACGGCTACGAGAAGACCCCGCGCGGCTCCCCGCTCCTGCACGAATTCGCGGTGAGGGGCGCCGGAATCGTCTCGCAGATGGACACATCATACCTTCTCGCCGAGATAGAGACCTACCGCGGCTGCCCGCGCGCGGTCTCCGGCTTCTGCTCTTTCTGCTCGGAGATAAGTAAGGGCTTGCCGGATTTCAGGCCCGTCGAGCACGTGGTGGCCGAGGTGGCCGCCCTCGCGGCCCGGGGAGTGCACGCCTTCCGCCTCGGCGACCAGCCCGACCTCTTCGCCTACATGGGCGAGGGGGCTGGGAAGGTGGAATACCCCACACCCAACCCGGAGGCGATCGAGAAGCTCTTCTGCGGCGTGCGGGCCGCGGCGCCAAACCTCACTGTCCTGCACATCGACAACGTGAATCCCGGGACGGTGGCCCTGCATCCCGAGGAGAGCCTGGACGTCGCCAAGATCATAGCGAAGTACGACACGCCCGGGGACATCGCGGCCTTCGGCCTCGAGAGCCTCGACCCGACCGTGATAAAGTCCAACAACCTGAAGGTGGGCTTCGAGGACGGCCTCAGGGCAGTCGAGATAATCAACCGCGCCGGAAGCTGGCGCGAGGGGAGGAGCCTCCCCAAGCTCCTGCCGGGCCTCAACTTCATCGGCGGCCTGAAGGGCGAGACCAAGGAGACCTTCAAGATAAACTACCGGTTCCTGGAGGAGCTCCTGGAGCGGCGCCTCCTGGTGCGCCGGATCAACCTGAGGCAGGTGATGCCCCTCCCCGGGACGAGGATGCAGGAGACTGGCGACAGGCTCGTCCGGCGCCATTCCCGCGACTTCGCATCCTTCAAGCACAAGGTGCGCGAGAACATCGACCACAGGATGCTCTCCTTCATCGCGCCCGTCGGGACGGTCATCAGGCGCGCGCGCACGGAATACGCCGAGATGGGGATAACGTTCCTGCGACCCCTCGGTTCCTATCCGCTCCTCGTCGGGGTGCCCGCGCCCCTGGAAATGAGGAAGTACTACGACCTCAAGGTCGTCGGCTGGGGCAGGAGATCGATAACGGGCGTCCCCTCCGACGTCGACATCAATTCCGCGGACAGGAAGCTCCTCGAGGTCCTGCCGGGGATCGGGAAGAGGAACATTGTGAAGCTCCTCGCGAGGCGGCCTGTGAAATCCTCGGCCGATTTCATCGACGAGGCCGACGCGAGGAAGCGCCTGGAGGACTTCCTCTCGCCGGAAGGGTGATCAGCCGCGGTACACGCGCTTCCGGAGGATGAGCCAGTCGAAGCCCCACCAGGACTTCCTTATGCGCGCGGCCTCCTTGTACCCGTGCCTGCGGTAGAACGCGAGCGACTCCTTGTAGATGTGCGGGACCTTGACGACAAGCAGCCCGCAGCCCTTCCCCTTGCACGCCCTCTCGAAGCGCGAGATGAGCAGGGAGCCTATCCCCTTCCCCCGCGCCCCCTCCCCGACGAGGAGCTCCTTGAGCTCGCCCACACCACCCTTCACCTCGAAGGCGCAGTAGCCCAATGTCTCCCTCCCCTCCTTGGCGACGAGCGAGAAGCCCTTCTTGGAATGCACGAAGCCGTGGCGCCAGTTGACCTTCACCCACTGAGTGTCCCTGAACTTCCTGCCAGGGGGACCGCTCTTGATCCTCATCTCGCCTAGAAGAGCCCGAGGAACTTGCGCGGCTTTTTGTGGACCTCTTCCTGGGAGACGACCGTCGCGAGGTGCTCGGGCGACGCCTTTTCCAGGAGGACCTCGGCGAGCTGGATGCCCGCGACGATCTCCGGGAAGACCATGAGGTCAATCCCCAGCTTCATGAAGACGTCCAGGTCGTCCTGGGAGCTCACGCGCACCGCCACCTTGATGTCCTTGTTGAGCTTCTTTGCGTGGGTGCAGATTATCATGTTGGTGCGGTCGTCCCCGGTGACGGCGGCTATCCACTTGGCCGTCTCTATCCCCGCGGCCTTGAGGATCTTGGGGTTCGCGGAGTCCCCCTCGACGAGGCTGAAATTCTCCTGCTTGGCCTCAAGGCTCTCTATCAGCGTGTGGTCGCGCTCGATGACTGTGACGTCCTCCCCGTGGGACGCGAGTTGGGTCGCGAGCCTCTCCCCGACGCGGCCGAAGCCGCAGACGATGACGTGTTCCATCCTGTTTCTCCCCTCTAGATGTGCTCCACCAGGAACTGTATCGAGTAGGTTATCGCCGCGGTGACTGTCCCCACGGCGAGGACCATCAGGCCCGACTTTATTATGTTTTCTTCGTTCAGCCGACCGATGAACCCGCCTATCCCGAAGAGGATGGCGGCCGATATGACAGCCGTTATGCCTATCGCCTCCCTCGCGTGGAAGAAGAAGAACGGGAGGGCCGGGAGGGTCGAGCCGCTCACGATCCCCACGCCCCCGACCACCCAGTTCGTCAGGGCCTCCCGCCTGAACTCCTTGACGACGGAGAGGCTCGAGACCTTGTCGCGGGCGAGGCGCATCTTCCTCCCCAAGATCCTTGACCAGCTCGCGACCTCCGCAAGCTCCCCCGTGACGGTTGCGAAGGTGCTGGCTATCACGTTGGAGAACGCGGCGGAGAGTATCACTATGACGACGAGGCGCGTGTCGGCGGTGGCGAAGGCCGCGCCGAAGGCGATGCCCGTCGCCGTCAGGCAGCCGTCTATCACCCCTCCGACGAGGAGCCTCGTCTTCACGGATTCGAATGACATCCTTGGCGAGGAGGGGTGTTTTTCAGTATTAATATGTTTAGTTGGTCCCCGGCCCCCGCGGGACCGCCGCGACGACGTCCATCTCCACGAGGGCTCCGGCCGGGAGCGCGGACACCTGGACGGCCGACCTTGCGGGGAATGAGGCCGCGCCCGCCCCGAAGAACGCCGAGTATATCCCGTTGAGCTCCTTGTAGTTTCCGAGGTCCGTGAGGTAAACAGTGACCTTCAGGACCTCCTGTGGCGACGCCCCTGCGGCTTCCAGGATGATCCCCAGGTTCTCCAGGACCCGCCTCGCCTGGGCGGAAAAGCCCTCGGCGAGCTTCCCGGTCTGCGGGTCCATCCCGATCTGGCCGGACGAGAAGAGCAGGCCGCCCGACACGACGCACTGTGAATAGGGGCCTACGACCTTGGGCGATTTCTCCGGGTTGATCCTTCTGACCGCTTCCATGGCGCAAAGGCCGGCGCCCGCCCCTTTAATTCGTTTCCCTTCCGTCCGCCGGCGGGATTAGGAACGGCGGAGAACAGGTAAGGAGTGCGGCCGCCGGGAGAGTATAAGTACAAGAAGCAGCCAGAAGCACAAATGATCGAAACGCATCCGTTCGGTGACTTTGTCCCGAGAAACGCGAACCATCTGATGCTCGGCAGTTTCACGACGAAGGAAGCGTACGACCCGAAGAAGAAGGCAACATACGTCTGGTTCTATGCCAATGGCGGGAGAAACCAGTTCTGGCCAATCATGGAAAGCGTCTATGGAACCCGGCTGCGGACCCGAAAGGAAATGATGAGCCTATTTTCCAAGCTCGGAATCGCGCTTGCGGACATCATCATTTCCTGTGAGCGGAAAAAACACAGCAATCTTGACATGCATCCGACGGACCTCGTCTACACCCCGGGCGTCGGGAAGATTCTAGCCAAAGACAAGATTGAGAAGATTTTTTTCACCAGCCGGTTCGTTGAAAAGCTGTTCAGACGGGAGTTTCGGCAAGTGATCAAGCAGCATCCCGAAATCGAACAACTCGCCGCGCTGCCACACCCGTCTCCACGGTACGTGAAGCTTAGCAAAGACGAGAAAATCAAGGCATATAGAAAGCTGCTTCCGCGGAAATGAGCGCTTCGCATTGGCGTGCGCCGCCGCCGTGAGCTCAACTCGCGCCGCGGCACGGACGGGTGGGGATGGAGTGCGGCTGGAGTCGAGCGGTGGCGAGCGTAAGTAAGTCCACTCGCTTTGCGGATGAACACAAGCTACGGCGAGTCGAGGCAAAGCGAGTGCGGCCACCGGGATTCCCCCGCCTCCGCGGGACTTTGGGCAAAGCAAGCCCTCAGGGACCCGGATCGATAGTGCGGCTGAGCCGACTGGTAAGGAGGCGAAGTAAGTCCACTCGCTTTGCGGATGAACACAAGCTACGGCGAGTCGAGGCAAAGCGAGTGCGGCCACCGGGATTCGGACCCGGGTCCTAAGCTTGGGAAGCTCATATCCTACCACTAGACTATGGCCGCGTGTTTCCCGCCCGCCCCCGCGGGCCTTTTTTAATCTTGCTTCTCGCCGCTGCGCCGCTCCCGCGTCTCCTTGGGGAAGGCGATGGACACCGCCCGCCTGTTCATCGGGCTCCTCTCGGCCGGGAGGTCCGCCAGGGAGAACCAGCGCCACTGCGCCTCCTCGTCCGCTAGGCGAGGCCTGGGCATCCCGCGGAGCTTCACGACGAAGTGCGGGTAGAGCCAGTGCACCTTCCTCGCCCTGTCGACGGACTCCAAGAGCGAGGAGAACCGCAGCATCTCCGGCGTCGCCCGCAGGCTCGTCTCCAGGAAGAGCTTCCTCACAGCGGCGGCCGCCATCGGGAGGTCCGGATCCACCGTCCCGTACGGGCAGTCCCACGTCTCGCTCGCCCTGCGCTTGACGAGGAGGATCGAGCCTTCCGAGAATATTATCACCGTCGCCACGACGGAGAACGATCCCCTCGGCGGGGACGGCGGCATCTTCGCCTTCCTTGGCGGGGGCCCCCGTCCGCCCGAAGAAGGTCTGTCCTTCTGGAATCTGAAATCCCGCCCCCTCCCGCCGGGCTGACGCTCTTGGTTGTTCCGCCGATCGTTTCCTTCCCTGCTCCCTCTCATCTTTTTCCCTTCCTTTCCTTCAGCGCCAGTATTATCGCCCGCCTGTTGTTGGGCTTGGTCTTGCCCGGAAGCCTCCCGACGGGGAACCCTCCCGCGGCCGAATGCTCCGGATGGATTATGCCCTTTGGCCTCTTCCCGAGGGCCGTCCTGAAGAACGCGAAGACGACGTGCGCCTTGCTGCTCTTGGATTCCATGAAAGCCGCGAACGCCAGGTCCCCCTTGCGCGCCCGTATCCCGGTCTCCTCCCGTAGCTCCCTTGCAGCCGCCTCAGCGAGGCCCTCGCCGAACTCGAAGGCTCCGCCGGGGCATTCCCACCATCTGGAGAAGTTCCCCTCTCTCCTCTTCAGGAGGAGGACGGAGCCGCGCGACAGCACGACGACGGCTGCGGCGAGTATCGGGCGCCTCTTTTCCATCAGAGGAGGCTTTCCAGCGCCTTCTTCAGCGCGAGTGCCGATTTCTCCAGCTTCCCCTGCTTGTTGACTATCTCCTTCACGATCGCGCCCGAATACATGGAATAGGCATACGCGACGCCTCGCCCGACGTCCTGCTCGGCAAGTATCGTCCAGATGGGCACCTCGTCGCGCGTGCGCCCCTCCGTCTTCCCCGCCACGGCGTCCGAGGACCTCCTCGCCGCGATGTCCTCGGGGAGGGCGGAGATGAGGACGATGAGCTTGACGTCCATCTCGTCGAGCACCCACTTGGGGAAGCCCGGGACGAACCCGGCCTCGCGGAACATCACCGAGTGTGACGTGACGATCAGTATCTTGCCGCTGGAGCCCGCCATCGAGGCTATCCTCCTCGCGACCTTCCTCTGCATCCCCCTGAACTCCTCGACCGTGGCCTCGCGCCTGAACTTGTCCCTGTCCGCGCCAACGACCTCCTGGGTGATATGCCCGAAGTTGACGACGTCGACTTTGCCTTCCATGCCCGCGAGAGCCTGGGTGACGACCGCAGTCTTCCCGACGCCAGAGGGGCCCAGTATCAGGACGAGCTTCCCCGAGCCCGCCGCCAGGGAGCTTGAGGGGGTTCTCTTGCGGGAGACTGACCTGGTATGCGTTTTCCCTTTCTTGGGCTTCGCCATGCCTGTGGCCCTTTTTGCGCGTTTATAATCCTCTCGCCAGCCGGGCTGCCCTGGGAAAGCAAATAAAGGTCCCCGGACCATGTCTCCGGCCCGAAAAGGTGCTCGATGGACACTCTTGCCGAAAATCTCAGGAAGAAGATAGAGGGAAGCAAGGAGGTTTTCCCGGAGATACTTGGCCAGGCCAAGGCGAAGAAGGCGGTCCTTTCCGCCCTCCTCGCCGGGCGCCACGTCGTCATTCTCGGCTATCCGGGCGTCGGGAAGACCACCCTCGCGCGCTCCGTGGCATCGCTCCTCCCCAAGGCCAGGGTCGTCAGGGACTGCCAGTTCAACTGCGATCCGGACGAGCCCGTCTGCCCCTCCTGCCTCAAGAGGAAGGCGGAGGGCGGGAAGCTGGAGTCCTCCTTCTCCGACGGCGCGCACAGGTTCATACGCGTGCAGGGCTCGCCGGACCTGCAGGCAGAGGATCTCCTCGGGGACATCGACCCCATCAAGGCCCTCGAGTTCGGGCCGAGGAACCCCAAGGCATTCACGCCGGGCAAAATCCTTCGAGCGCACCGCGGCGTTCTCTTCTTCGACGAGATAAACCGGTGCCCCGAGCGCCTCCAGAACGCGCTCCTGCAGGTCCTCGAGGAGGGGCGCGTGACGATCGCCGGCTACGAGGTCGACTATCCGACCGACTTCATACTGATAGCGACGATGAACCCCAAGGAGTCCGCCGGGACCGAGAAGCTCTCCGAGGCGCTCCTGGACCGCTTCGACGTCGTCGACATGACGTACCCCGAGACGGCGGAGATGGAGCGCGAGATAATAGTCGAGAAATCCTCGAAGTTCGCAGGAGTCTCCGTCCCCGACGAGATAGCGAAGAGGATAGTCGCGATCGTTCGCGCGACGAGGAACGACGAGAGGGTCGAGCGGCCCGCCGGCGTGCGCGCCTCGATCGGCCTCTACGAGCGCGTGCAGACGAACGCCCTGGTTTCGGGACGGAAGAATGCAACGGACGAGGACATCCGCGCGGCGGTGCATTCGGTCCTCGACCACAGGATCAGGCTCTCGCCCAAGTTCCGCCATTCCACGGAGAACGCGGCCGTCGTCGAGTCCATCGTCGAGAGGGCTGTCGGGCGTCCCCCTCCGGACGAGAAGAAGGGAAAGGACACTTCTCCAGACGATGATGCTGAAAACAAGCGACCGGAATTTTCTGAAAATGAAGCCAAGCGACCCGACAAGCCTTCTGGTAGCTACGGCCCGCTCCTGCGCCAGATGAACAACCGCGGGATAGGCGGCGTGAACGCCGTCTTCGTCGCGCGCTCCATAGTCTTCGGGATGGACTCGGCGATAGGGACCTTCGGCGAGGATCTCCTCGAGGGCCTGACGGGCCTACCGATCTCCACCCTCTCGCGCATGGAGGGCAAGATAGAGAACGTCTCGCGCCTCTCGGAAAGGATAGAGAAGACCGCCACGGGCCTCAAGCGCGAGGGTTTCATACTCAAGGACGGCGGTCTTTCCAAGAGGGCCCTGGAATCGATAGCCGAGGAGACGCTCAAGGACGAGCTCGAGATCCTCTCGAAGCTGGGCGCGGGCTCGCACGAGGCCAAGGAGAAGGGGGCCGAGGAGAAGATAGAGCTCACGATCCCCTTCTCCAAGGGCCACTCCTACAGGCACATCTCCCCTAAGAAGAGCGTGTCGATCGCCGTGCGGCGCGGGAGGACGAGCCTGCACCGATCGGACCTGCGATCGGTGGAGATGACCAAGAGGAGCGGTGTGGATTTTATGTTCGTCCTGGACTCGTCCGGGAGCATGCGCGCGGAGAAGATAGACGCGTGCAAGCGCGCCGCGATAGGCCTCGCCGCGGTCTCGGTCGGGACGGCCGACCGCGTCGCCGTGATATCCTTCCGCAAGGAGCCCGAGATAATCTGCGGGTTCTCGGATTCAGAAGACCTTCCAGTCTTCGCGGAGAAGATAGTGGCGCTCACGCCGGGAGGGACCACCTCCATCTCGCGCGCGATCTCGCTGGCCGCGACGATGCTGCGGGACCTTGGCGGCGCATCCGCAAAGCACATACTCCTCGTCACGGACGGCCTCCCCACGGAGGGCGAGGCGCCGGCGGAGGACGCCAAGGACGAGGCGCAGAAGGCCGCGGACGCCGGGGTGACGATATCGGTGGCCGGAATCGCGCTGAACGAGGAGGGGGAGGCCCTTGCCAGGGAGCTGGCGGGAATGGGCAATGGGAACTTCTACAACGTCCCCATCGGGGACCTGACGGCGCTCGTGATAGACGACAGCAGGACAGTTTCGGCAAACATGAAATAAAGCAAAACTCAACCAATCACTGAAGATATTTTTGGCTTTTTTTCGTCCTACCTCGCAACCGCTTATAATCCGGGCCGCAACCGGCTGATGCGTGGGGCCAACACTCCGGCGCATCTCACTTTTAGTCATTTTCGCCTCAACCTTCTCTTTCCTTTTGTCCTCCCCACATTCTCCTCATATTTCCAAGGCAACTTGACGAGCAGCGGCACCAGGACCTGGCAAGGGCCGACCGACGTGACGGCGAGCCAGTGCGGCACCGGCATGAACCTCATAGGCACCTTCGGCTCCAGGTCCGGATGCTCGTTCCGCAAAAACACCTATTATTTCAACGTGACAAGCCTCCGCGGCGCAATCATCCATAACCTCGCCCTCGCGCCGCGCTACGCGCAGAGCTGGGGGGGAACCCCTACGGCTGCATGCGCGCAATCTTCGCCGGCGTCCAGAACGCTTCGACCCCGGTCAGGCTGAATTACCTCACGACGGGCCAGATCAACTCCAACACTTCCGCCGGAACCGCCTGCCCCACGGGCGCCCAGATGATAAGCAACGCCTCCCTCTTCCTCTTCTCCGGCCCCTCCTACGTGATAGCGTCCCCCTACCTCGCCTTCGCGATAATCTCGGACCAGTCCGCGCCCCGAACACCGCGGCCTTCCAGTGGTCCTGCCAGGGCACGGCCTCGTGCGCGGTATCCAACGGCCAAGCCACCGGGAGCTAGGCCAGCCTCGTCTTCAACGCGACCCAGCCCGTCTTCGACCGCGTCGAGGTCTACGCGACCGCGAATGGCAAGACCAACCTCTCGCAAGTGCAGACGGAGGTCCCGGTCGTCGACGTCTACCGCGACAGCCAGCTCATGATGAAATTAGCGAACGCGAGCATCGGCGGCCAGACCGTCCTCCTCTCCCTCAATTCCCCCGGCCCTTCCACCCTCCTCCCCCAGCCGGCCTGGCTCCACGGCGATTCGGCCCTCGTGAATCACAGCCTGTATCCCGGCTACATAGGCGCGGATTGCAGTGCTTCGGATGTCCACTGCGTCTCCTCCTTCCTCAACCTGAACGGAACTTCCGTCGACCCCTCTGGGAATGACTACATCGCCCTCGGCGGGAACCTCGCGATAAACTGGGCGGCGGGCCCGGCAGGCTTCCGCCACACCTCAGGGTATTCCGTCTGGAACCGCCCGCAGGGTCAGATTGTCCTCGATCGGCCCCTTAAGGTGAACGTCTCCATCCCCCTCTTCGGCAGGATGAGCTTCTACAAGAATAACGGCAAGCTGGGGATCGTCATACCTTTCCTCCTAGACACGCCCAGGACCTGGGTGAGCGCCGATTACATCCATGTCTTCATCCTCAGCGTGACGGCCCTGAGCCAAGGGGGCGGCGAGCAGATCCTCGAATGGTCGAGCAACGCCGACAACGAGACACAAAGATTGAAAGCTCGGGTCGAGACGCCCCGCCGGGAGTGCCCGGAGGACGCCCCGCTATCTACTTCAGCTTGCCCCTGGATTCGATAAACGACCTTTCCACCAACTATTCCGTCGTCGTGGCCCTCTACATGAACGGCGGGACGGCCAACAGCTCAGCCTCCAACTGGGCGGGCGGCGACTGGAGCGAGACCACCGTCTTCTCCATCGGCCAGCGCGGCCCGGGCTTCGGGGGCGGGACCGATCCGGTCAATCCGGCGGAATACGCGGAGACCGGCTGCGACCTCGACGTCTCCTACCTTGCCGCCGACGGGACCTGCGTCTCCCTCCGCGATGCCCACATCACGCGGCTCAACGACCTGGACACGACCCAGAAGATCTGCTGGCAGGAGGGCTCCCGGCAGGCATCCTGCCCCGAGATAGACAACGTCTACATGGCTAACGGCACCTTCGCCGAGATCAACTACGAGAACGAGCTGGGCGGAACCGCCTTCGCGATCACTAACCTCACGCTTCCCCCCTATTCCACGGTCACTCTCAGGAAGACAATAGACGCCGCAAACCTCGGGAACAGGTCTGTCTTCGTCCGGGTCGCCCCGAACGGCTCCAGCGCCTATTTCAAGTTCTCCTCCGGTAACACCGTCTTCCCGCGGGAGTGGGAGGATTTCAACAGAGCCTAGCACGTCCCCTGCTGGTCGAACTGGACGCGCCTGAACTTCTCGACGGACGCGAACAACTCGTTCAGCCTTTCCATTACAACTCGCTCCGAGAACGCGGGCGCCAAGGTCCAGTTCCTCGTCCTCGACCGGGACAAGGACTTTCCCATATTCGCGGTGCCGGTGAACTACCCGCGGCCGGTTGACGCCATATCCGAGATCTCCGACGGGAAATTCGAGCGCTGGATAAAGGAGAACCTGATTGACAAGTTGATAGAAAAGGTGTTCCAGAAGATAACTTCCCTGAACCGCGCGGAGATGATCGAGCGGGTGAAGGTCGTGCCGCTCAGTACGAACTGCATGATAGAGCTAGATAACGGATACTCGCCAGTAAACCTTGATGCTTTTCAGGCATGCTTTACTTCGACTGAATTCCAATTGGTCGGTGCTCAGAATGGTCCCGGTAAATTGCGGCTGATAGGCCTTGATTCCGCGGACGACTGGCAGACCTCGAACATCAGCGATATTGGCGGCTATACTGATATCGGCAAATGGCGTATCATGGTTGATGACGATTATTCCAGGAAAATAGGGAGTTGGAGCTCGCTTGCCCAACCAGACTTCTTGTCAGGAACTACCCTGCCCCACGAATTGAGGCACACCTGGGGACTGCACGAAGAATACACGAAAAACCCAATTTATGGAGATAAAGCGTGCAAGCTGCCTAATTTGCACCTCCATTTGCTTAGTACCTGGAAGTGGGGGAGATCCCAATTGCTTTGGCAACCCGATAATTCTAGACGACAGAAACGGCGACGGTTACCCGAACGACATAACGACCGACCTTTCTGAATACCGAGCCACAGATATAATGGGTCTGGACACTGCCACAATCAATATCACTCCTCCTAGGTACCACTCAAAGGAGTTCAACGAAGTAAATCTGAAGGTCATAAACGACAGCTTCTGGAACGCAGAAAATGCCCCTACAGGGACGCTTGTAGCAGCCTATTCATTGTATATGCAGGTAGACCGCAGCACGGGTTCCACGACTCTCCTTTCGGCGAAGCCCGTGGAAGTCTATCTTCCGGAAGCGCAGCCACAGGATGTTAACGGAACGTACGCCCGTCCCTCCGTGCCTCAAACGCTTCAGAATCCTTATTCAACCTGACGTTTTCTCTTCCGCTTCCAACCGAAGGAACAGACTCCGATCTGTCGACGATTCTGCCGTATGTCCCAATCGTTCAAGATGCCGCTATATTGGACGTCTCTATGGCGGCCAACACATCGCAGTCGCGTTATTCCAGGAATCTCTCGGAAAGCTTCTGCAACCGCAACGGCCTCTGCGACGCCAGCGAAAACCAACTCTCCTGCCCGCAGGACTGCCCCTCCGGCTCGCCCGATAGATACTGCGACGGCGCCCAGGACGCCGTCTGCGACCCGGACTGCGGAAGGAACCAAGACCCCGACTGCCAGTGCAACAACAACGGCCTCTGCGACGGCTCCGAGGATTCCCTCATCTGCCCCTCCTGGTCTGCCGACCGGATCTGCCCCGACCTGCAGACCATCCCCGACGGCCGCTGCGACCCGGACTATCTGCCATTTTCGTGCTCTCGCATGACGATAGGCGTTAAAGAAAAGTTGTCCTTGAACGCGCACAGCTGATTTTTCTGTTCTGAAAGAACCTTACCTCGTTATCTGGAAAGACCTTATCTCGGCGAGGAGCTCCCTCGCCTCAGCGTTGGTCTCGAAATACCTGCGCGACGGCTCGAGGATTTTCGCGAGCGACGACGAGACGGCTCCCTTGAGATCCATCGGATGGAGCTTGCCCGCGACGTAGGCGGCCTCCAGCTCCGCGTAGGAGGCGAACGACACGTTCCCGCCGAACTTCTCGGGCCGCTTGACCGCCATCTCCGCCTGCTTCCTGAATATTATGTACCTGCACAGCTCCAGGACCCCGTTCCCCTCGACGACCTTCTCCGGGCAGTAGGCCCCCTTGAGCTTGGTGGATATCTCCTCCGGCGTGTCGTGGATGTAGATGCTCGTCGCGGGCCTTGACTTGCTCATCTTCATCGATATCTGCTCGCTGATCCCCACGTTCTCGTCGAACTCTCCACCCATCGCCCCAGCCTTCGCCTTGCCCGCGGGCATGCCGACCACCTGCGTCGCGGGCCCCGTGAGGCCGGCGAGCATGTGGTGGTGCACGCAGACGGGCTTCTTGAGGCCTAGCTTCGGCGCGATCTCGCGCGCGAGGATATTCGCCTTCCTCTGGTCCAGGCCCAGCTGGCAGATGTCGATGCCCAGGTAAAAGATGTCTGCCACCTGCATCGCCGGGTAGATGAGGCTCGCCGACTCCTGCAGCTCCCCCTCCTTCCTCCCCATTATCGTGAGGCAGCGGTTCATGCGCGCGATCGTGGCGTTCCTCGCGACCTGTATCACGAGCTTCCAGTATTCCGGATCCTTGACGACGTCCGAGACCCACTTAATCTCCACCTTCTTGGGGTCTATCCCGCACGAGTACCAACCGTGCGCGAAGTAGTTCCCTGCCTTCTGGATCTTCTCAAGGTCCCCGCCATACTTGTTGTTGATCATCGCGTGGTAGTCGGCGACCCAGAGCGTGAACCTGCATCCGGCCTCGAGCATGTCCTGCACCTTTATCGCGCGCATGAGCGCGCTCCCGATGTGCAGCGTCCCGGACGGCTCGAAGCCGTCGTAGGCGAGGGGATGCTCGTTAGTCCTGAGAAGATCAAGGAGGTCCTCGCGCGTGATTATCTCCTCGGTTGGCTCCTTCCCGATGAGCGTGGCCCGGGTTTCGGCGTCCATGCGGCGGAGGGCGCATTGCCCGACTAATAAACAATGCTGTCCGCGCGGCGGGTGACGGAAAACTTAAATAGAAAAACGGGGCAAGCTGGGGACCGCGCATGGGAAAAGCACCGGGGAAGACGGGCGGACGGTTCTACTTCACCCCGGGGTATAGCTTTACCCTCTAGGTTTTCGCTGCCTCAACCGGCGACGCGGCCTTGCAAGCCCCTCCGGCCAAGGGCTGCGATGATGGTCAGTATTTTTGCGTTCTGTCCACTCGCACTTCTTTTTCGCGGGACAGTAGAGCGGGCGCGAGCCCTGAAAGGAAACAGTGATGACGAAGAAATGAGATCGGAAAGCGAAGGAACAGGAAGAGGGGTGCCGGATGGCGGAGCGTAGGAAGCTTCGCCGCGGCGAGCGGGAGCTCACGAAGGAGGGGTGGGTCGCGAGGTTTGCCGAAAGCCTGGAGAAGGGTTTCCGGCCTCTGCACGTGCATCTCTCGTACAAGGATTTCGACACGCGGGGGACGAGGATGGGCTGACGCATCGAGGAGCGCTCCATCTGCGACAGCGTCAAGGTCGTGTACGCGCACAGGGACGCCGAATCCGTCCTGCGCGACCTGTCGGGAGGATGGAGGAATACTGGAGCGGTATGGCCGGGCAGTCCGCCGGCCTTCCGGACGGGGAGGCGAGAGAGACGATCCTCTCGGAAGCCCGTGGCTTCCTATGCGAGGCGGCGACCGAGGCAGGGGGCCTGCGGGCCGCGGTGTACGCGCAGGTGGAGGAGCGGCTCTCTGGGGCGCAGGCCTCTGCGCTGGGGAGGCTCACCGTGGCAAGGTACGAGAGCACCTGCCAGTGGAGCGGGAGCTACTAGTCGGCCAGGCGGCCGGCGCGAAGCGAAAGCGGGGGAACGGGGCGATGAGGCGGTCCGCGGAGCCCCCCCGCTGTCTTGCCAGGAACACGGCGCAGTTCATTTGTTCCAAGTGAAACAGTTATTCGGGAAATATTTCCAGTGGCAACGGAAAGATTAAAATACCCCCTCCAGGGAAGTATATCCACTAGAATGGAGACTGGGCTAACCAACCAAAGGCCGCTCGTCAGCGCTCGTCAGGTTGGCCCCTCCTGGACCGTCAATATGGCCCAGGGCCGTTATTGTCACGTCTCCATTATGGACGTCACAAATTTTGACGCCCTCAAGACGTGAAAAAGTCCCTTCGGACATAAGCGCGTCCGAAGCCGCCAGTCATCTGGTGGCCGACGATGCGCGAAACCCGAAAACACAATAAAAAAAGCGGCTTGCAGGCGATCTGCGTGCCGCCTTTTCCGGAAAATCCCGATGACCTGCCTGCGAGGGTGTCCGTGCGCGCGGTTGCGGATCGCGTCGCGGATTTCAAGCGAAAAAAAGGTGATGTGTCATGTCGGCAGCTCAGGAGAGCAGCAAGACAATAAGGCTGCAGGTCGGCGCCAAAATGTTCGACGTCGACGAGCTGCAGTTCGCTCTGCTCGCGAGCGCCCTGGAGGAATCGACCGGCCTCGAAGTCGAGGTTCCTACGGAGCTCTCAGAGGACGAGTTTGGGGATGTGGTGGCGGCAAGCTGAAAAACTTCAGTGGGAGGGGGAACCTTGCCGCCATTCTTTTCTCTTTTTTCAAAGGGAAAAGAACGAGGATGAGTCCGCGCTCAGCCATATATAAAGGTTTGGTTCGGCGCAGATAGTCAGCTTGCCCGGGGAACGGGGAATTGGGATGCCTCCGTCCCATTTTCCTTGTTTTCTTCGGAGTTCTCCTTTCCGGCCGCCCCCTTCTTCTCGCCCCAGTCCGCCTTGGTCGGGCAGGCGGGGTCAAGGCACATCGTGAACGGGCGCTTGCCGGCGCGTATCACCTTTATGATCGGCGTTGAGCACTTGTCGCAGACCTTCCCGGTCGGCTCTATGAGCGCGTAGGGAAGGGGGAAAGCGTTCTTGCACTCCGGGTATTGCGAGCAGCCGCAGAACCGCTTCCTCGTCCTCGGGTTGAAGACGACTTTGAGGACCCCCTTGCCGCATTTGTTGCAGGGCCCGAGAGTCTCCCTCTCCCTCTGCGTTATCTGCAGGCCCGCGAGGAGGACCTTGCCTATCCCGGCCTCGTCCTTCCTGAAATCCTCAAGGACCTTCACGAGGAAGTCCTTCGCGCGGGCGACTACGTCCTCGCGCTTCTCCTTGCCCTCGATTATGCCGTCCATCTTCCCCTCGAGCTCGCGCGTCATCTCCGCCGAGAGGATCCTGGGCGCGCTCTTCTCCAGGGAGTCTATCACGGCCATGCCCAGGTCCGTGACCACTATCTTCTTCTCCTTGATGTAGCCGCGCGAGTAGAGGGTCTGGATGATGTCGGCCCTCGTCGCCTTGGTCCCCAGGTTCTCCTCCTCCAGCTTCTTCACGAGGCTCGCTTCGTTGAACCTCGCCGGGGGTTCCGTCTCCTTGGAAAGGAGGTTGATCGCGTCCACGGGGAGCCTCTCGCCCTCCCTGAACTGGGGAAGGGCGTCCTCGTCGAACTTGGCGTAGGGACTATAGTATTCCATCCATCCGCGCTCGACTGTGCTGTGGCCCGCGGCCGAGAAGAGCTCGCCCCTAACGTCGAACACAACTGTCACACTCTCCCTCGTCGCCGGGTCGCCGAAGACGGAGAGGAACCTCCTCACGACGAGGTCGTAGAGTCTGGCCTGCTGGTCGGTGAGCGCCTTTGGCTTCTCGCCGGTGGGGTATATTGCAGGATGGGCGGGGTCGTCCTTGTCCCCTTCGTTGGGCTTGAGGGCCCCCATCGAGGCGAGCTTCCCCGCAAGATCCTCATATTTCTTCTGCTTAGAAAGGCTGATCAATATCTCGCGCAGGCCGAGGCGCTCGGGGAGCTTCTGCGAGCTCGTCCTCGGGTAGCTTATGAGCGCCTTTTCGTAGAGGGACTGCGCTATCTTCTGCGTCATGTTAGGAGCATATCCGAAATGCCGGTATGCCTCGGTCTGCAGCTTCGTGAGGTCGAAGGGCGTGGGGACGGGCTGTGCGTACCTCTTCCTTTCGAGGCTCTTCACGGAGCAGTCCTTGGCGCCCGACGTCTTCGCAAGAACCGCGTCCGCCTTGCCCCTGTCCCAGAACTTGTCCTCGACATGGAGGGCGTTCACGGGCGTGTCGTGCTTGTGTGTGAGGAGCTCTATCTGCCAGAACGGCGTCGGCTTGAACGCGCCAATCTCCCTCTCGCGCGCGGCGAGTATCGCGAGGGCCGGCCCCTGCACCCGCCCCGTCGAGAGGACCTGCCACCTTCCCGCCTTCTTGAGCGCTATCGAGAGAGCGCGCGACAGGTTGATCCCGTAGAGCCAGTCCATCTCGTGGCGGGCGAGGCCCGCCTCGACCTGCGGGAAGTCCAGGTGCGCCGAGGCTTTCTCGTAGGAGCCCACGAGCTCCTTAGATGTGAGCGTGCTGAACTTCATCCTCCGCCCGTCCTTGGCGCCGCACGCGAACCTCAGGACGTTGAAGCCGATGACCGCGCCCTCGACGTCGTAATCGGTCGCGTTGTAGAAGTCGGATGCGCCCTTGGCGAGGTCCTCGATCACCTGCAGGTAGGGCTTGGCGAAATCCGCCGTCTTGTTCGATTCCCAGACGGGCGCCCACTTGGTGTCCAAGACCGGGTAGGTCCATTTCCCCTTGTTCGCCTCTACGAGGCCGTAGAGGTGCCCGACCGCCGAGACGACGATGAGCTTCCTCCCGCCGCGGGCTATCTCGAAATAGGAGACCTTCCCCCTCTTCTCTACCGAGACACCGCCTTCCGCGAGGCTCTCCGCGATCTTCCTCGCGGCGTTGGGCTTCTCGCAGACGATCAGGGAATATTCCTCGGGCACGGCGCAAGCAATCCTGCCGGGTATTTATCGTTTGGCCGGAGGCTTTTCCGCTATTTGGATTTCGGCGCGAGCTCCTTCATCCCGTTCATGTAGGGCCAGAGGGCCTTGGGAAGCTTCACGGTCCCGTCCTTGGTCTGGAAGTTCTCGACGATCGCGACGATCGCGCGCGTGGTCGCGACCGCCGTGCTGTTGAGAGTGTGCAGGTATTCGGAGGGCGTCCCGGGCGCCTTCCTGTAGCGGATGTTGAGGCGGACCGCCTGGTAGGCGGTGCAGTTGGAGCAGGAGACAATCTCCCTGTACCTGCCCTGGACGGGCATCCACGCCTCGAGGTCGTACTTCTTGGCCGCGACCGTCCCGATGTCGCCCGTGCAGACGTTCACGACGCGGTAGGGGAGCTCTAGCAGCCCGAACACCTGCTCGGCGTTCGAGAGGATCTCCTCGTGGATCGCCCAGGAATCCTCGGGCCGCGCGAAGACGAACTGCTCGATCTTGTGGAACTGGTGGACGCGGAAGATCCCCTTGGTGTCCTTCCCGTGGCTCCCCGCCTCGCGCCGGAAGCACGGCGACACCCCGGCGAGGCGCAGCGGAAGCTCGCCCTCCAGGAGGACCTCGTCCATGTACATCCCGCCTATCGGGTGCTCGCTCGTCGCGATGAGGTATTTGTCCTCGCCGTCTATCTTGTAGAGCATCTCCTCGAAGGTCCCCAGGTCCGTCACGCCCATGTAGGGCTTGTGGTCCATCAGGTAGGGGGGCTTGACGAGCGTGAAGCCCCTTCCTGCCAGGAAGTCCATCGTCATCCTCATTATCGAATAGTCGAGGAGGACGAGGTCGTTCTTGAGGAAGTAGAACCTGGAGCCGGAGATCTTGGCCGCCCTCTCCAGGTCCAGGAGGCCGAGGTTGAGGAGAATTTCCTCGTGGCCCCTCTGCGCGAACGGGTGGGCCGTCTTTTCCCCGACCTCGCGCACGACCGCGTTCTCGGTGTCGTCCTTCCCGAGCGGGACGGACTCGTGCAGGATGTTGGGGATCCTCATCATCGCCTCGTGCAGGTCAACCCTAGCCCTCTCGAGCTTGGGCTCGTCGAGGGCGAGCTCCGACACTATCTCCTTGGCCTTCGCCTTGAGCGCGGAGGAGTCCGCCTTGGCTTTGGAGGCCTTGGCTATTTCCTCGGTTATCTTGTTCCTCTCGTGCCTGAGCTTCTCGACCTGCACCGTGAGCTGCCTCGCGAGCCGGTCGTTCTCGAGGGCGGACTCCAGGAGCGAGAGCATCGCGCCGTCCCCGCCGCGCCTCTCAATGTCCTTCCTCACAGCCTCCGGATTGTCTCTGAGGATCCTGACGTCCAACATTGCGTTCCGGGGGCCCGGCGGCGGCCTAATAAACCTATGCCCTCCGCCGATGGCCCGCCGCCCGCAAGAAAGAATAAAAAGCTGCCCGCAATCCGACAGTCGCAAGGATGGGCGCGCTTCTCGGACGCAGGCTCTGGGCTTTCCTCATCGACGAGCTCGTGCTCGGCGCTGTCGCGGCGTTCCCCCTCTACCTCCTCCTCACCCCGCGCTCCGACGGGACGGGCGCGCTCGCCCTCGCGATCGGCGCGGCCTCCCAGGCCCTCGCCCTCATCTACTGGGTGTCGACCGACTACCTCTTCGGCCAGAGCCTGGGGAAGATGGTGGTGCGGGTGAAGACCGTAGCGGCGTCCTCCGGACGGGGCGGCGGGAAGGTGGGGTTCTTCCAGGCGCTCCTGCGCAGCCTCACGAAGCTCGTCAATTTCCTCCTGCTCCTGGACAGCCTCCGCCTCCTGTGGGGCGGCGGCGAGCAGAGGTCGACCGACGCGCTCGCCGGGACGACCGTGGTGGAGTGGATCTGAACACATGAAGAAGAAGACACTGGGCATGGCCGTCGTCGTTCTGGCAATCCTCACTCTCTCCCTCGGGTTCTCGCTCGCGCTCAAGGGCGCAGGCAACCTCCCGTCGCCCAGGGAAATAGCGGTCGTGCGGATCGAGGGGCAGATAGGCGGGGGCTCCGGCGCGCTCTCGCAGGACGCGTTCGTCGACGTCCAGAGGACGAAGGAGACCCTCGATTCCCTGACGGAGGATCCCCTCGTCTCCGCGGTGGTCCTGGACATCGACTCGCCCGGCGGGGAGACGGCGCCGACAGCGGACATCGTCTACTCGATCAGGGACCTGCGCGCGAGGAAGCCCGTCGTCTCCTATGTCTCGAGCATGGGCGCTTCCGGCGGGTATTGGATAGCTTCCAGCGCCAACCGGACGGTCGTCGCGCCTCTTGCGGTCGTCGGCTCCATCGGCGTGTTCTCCGACTTCTTCGACGCGTCGGCGCTCCTCGCGAAGGTCGGCGTCAACTACACGACGCTCAAGGCAGGCAAGTACAAGGACGCGGGGTCGTTCGCCCGGCCGATGACCGACGAGGAGCGCGCCTACGTCCAAGGGATAATAGACAAGATACACGACGAGTTCGTCTCGAGCGTCTCGCACGACAGGAACATCCCAGTGGAGACGCTCATGCCTCTTGCCCAGGGTCAGATCTTCCTCGGCCGGGACGCAGTGTCCCTCGGCCTCGCCGACAGGCTCGGGACGAAGAAGGACGCGATAGAGCTAGCAAAGGAGCTTTCGGGCGCAGGGACCTATTCGGTGAGCGAGCTGTCGACCTCCGGCGGATGGACGGATTTCCTGCGCCAGATGGGGGCGACGGCCGGCCAGGCCCTAGGCCGCGGCTTCTCGGAGGCAGTCCTCTCGTTCGCGGCCAGGGAGCAGCGCATCGCCTGAAGACGTCGCCTGAAGAAGGTACATAAAACGTACCAGCTAACAGTGCGAAAAGTTTAAAACGGGACCTCAGGGGCCGCGAAACGAGTGATTTGAAAGAATGGCTGAAAACGCGCCTGTGCACCAGGTGAAGCCCCTGCCCTTTGCCCTCCTCGGCGGCGGGATTTCGGACAAGACGAACCAAATACACCACAACAAGCTCTACGCGGGCTACGTGAACAAGAGGAACGAGATAGAGGCGGCGCTGAAGACCTCAGACAAGACCAAGGCGAACGCGACGTACAGCGCCTTCGGCGAGCTCAAGAGGCAGGAGTCGTTCGCGGCTAACGGCATGATCCTGCACGAGATATTCTTCGGGATCTTGGGCGGCGACGGCAAGCCCTCGGGCAGGATAGTCGACATGATCGCGAAGGACTTCGGCTCATTCGACGCGTGGAAGGAGGATTTCCTCGCCTGCGCGATGACCGCGCGGGGCTGGGTTGTCCTCGCATACGACCATTCGGACGGCAGGCTGCACAATTACGTCGGCGACGCGCACAACCAGGGCGGGATCTGGGGCGCAGTCCCGGTCCTCAACTGCGACGTGTACGAGCATGCCTATTTCATAGACTTTGGCTCGGACAGGAAGGCGTACCTTGAGGCCTACTTCAAGAACATCGACTGGAAGGCCATAGACGAGATGGCCAAGACGACGGGCGCTGTGAAGAAATAGTAGGCGCGGGAAGAGGAGTCCGAAGGCGGGCGCCCCGCCTGCGAAGAGGGCGCGATTCTTTCGTTATTCTCCGGACCCTCTCGCAGGAGTCCGCCCTGTCTCCTGCCGGCGCTGCTCCGGCTGGCCTGAAAAAGGATGTGGTGCGGCCCTTGCCGGATCGCCTTTGGGAGGGGGGGAACTTCTTAGAAGTTACTGTCGATCCGGAAGGGCGCTGGCCACTTTGACCGGCTGCTCGACGACTATATATAGTTTGCTTTCGGCCTTTTCGAGGCCTTGCGAAACTTCGCGGCGCCGGACGCACGCAAGGTCAGATTGTTTTTGCCTTCACGCCGTTACTTTCCGGCAGGATTCCCCCCACGACGCGAAGGAACCTCTCGTTCTCCGCGCGTTTCCGCGGGCAGATCCTGACGTAGGAGCCCCCGAGGCCCCGGAAATGCGCGCCGTCCACGACGGAGACGCCCTCGGCGAGGCACTTGCGGCAGAAATCCCCAGACGATCGGAAGGGCGGCGACACCCTGGCGAGGACGTAATTCGAATCCGAGGAGACGCGGCCGATCCCGAGCCCGTTGAGACCTGCCTTAATGAACGCGCGCTCCCCCCGGACGGGACGTATTCCCTGCTCCGCTTGAGATGCGCCATGTCCTCGAGGGCCTCCGCGGCCATCTTCTGCACGAAGGAATTGACGCTGAAGGGCGTCTGCCTCCACCTCATTGCGTAGGCGAGGGCCGGGCTCCCCACCACGAAGCCGACTCGCAGGCCCGCGAGGCCGAAGCCCTTGGAAAAGCTCCTCACGACGAGGACGTTTCCGGATTTCGCCGCGCTGCGTATGACGCTCTCGCCGCCGAAGTCAAGTAAGTCGATGTTGGCCTCATTGACTATGAACAGGATTCTCCGGTTCCTCCGGGCGAGACCCAGGATCTCGCGCGCGGGGAGCGTCCCGCCCGTCGGGTTGTTCGGGTTGCAGATGACCGCGGCGCGCGCCTTCCCCCTTGCCCTGCGCTCGAGGTCGGGAAGGGAGATCCCTATGCCTTCGTCCATCCCCAAGAATTCCACGTCGACCTTCGATATCCGCAGGATCAGCTCGACGGCTGGAAGGTCGTCCTCGGGAGGACGACGGCGCTCCCCTCGTCGGTGAAGGAGACGAGGGCGAGATGCAGGAGGTCGCTTGCTCCGGCGCCCACTATCACGCATTCCTCGGGGATCCCGTATGCCTCGGAGATCCTTTTCGCAAGGCTTCCCGAGGCGACCTCCAGATAGCCGCGGATGTCGGCCGTCCGGCCCTTCCTGGAGATCTTCGGGCTCGGGCCGAGGGGGTTTGTCCCGAGGGAGAGGTCGGTCCTAGCCTTCCCGGACTCGGAATAGGAATAGTCGATGAGCCCGCTCCTGATGAATTGCGCAAGGCCCTTGGAAACGAATCCCTTTCCGCTCATCTTCCGGCCCCCGCCGTCAAAATGGCAAACCGCCCCTCGGCGTCAGAGGTCGTGCGCCTTCTCTATTTTGACGTCGCCCTTCACCTTGCACTGGCAGGCGAGGCGCTGGTTGTCCTTTGCCGAGAACATGACGAGGGAATCCTTCTCCTGGCTCTCGGGCGCGGAGAGGTTCCCCTTCCCCTCAAGGACGTTTATCATGCAGGTCCCGCACACCCCTACCTCGCAGCCGAAGAGGATCGCCGCCCCCGTCCGCTTGCAGACGTGTATCAGCGGCTCGTCCTGCGCGGCTTCCGCCTCCTTGTTCCCCTCGTCCACGAACGTGACCACGGGCATGTTAACCGGACGGCCAGCCCCCTTGCGTGTTTTTTAACCTTTCTTCCTCCGCGAGGGCATCCGCCGGGCTTGCCGCGGTGGACGGGTGCTTGGGCCCGAGGACGCAGCAGGCTTCCGGGCCCTTGGAAATCTCGAAGGTCCCAATCCTCTTCGCCATCGCGACTATCTCCTCCTTGTCCATCCCTATCAGGGGCCGGGCGACCGGGAGCGGGGCGGCGGAATCTATCGCCTCCAGGTTCCGCATCGTCTGGCTCGAGACCTGCCCCAGGTTTTCCCCCGTGACGAGGAACGTGGCGCCGACCCGCCTAGCTACTTCCCCCGCGAGCCGGAGCATCAGCCTCTTCTGGAGGACGTAGTAGAGCTCGAACTTGGCGTCCCTGGCGAGCTTCTCCAGGAGCGCGCCTATCGGGACGCTCTCGAACTCCGAGAGTCCTATCTTCTGCGCGAGGACCCTGCACTTCCCCTCGACCTCGGGCCCTACGAACGGCTCGCTCGAGAAGTGGACCGCGGCGATCCTCGCGCCCGCGCGAATCGCCATCCATCCGGCGACGGGGCTGTCTATGCCGCCCGAGAGAAGGAGGAGCCCCTTCTCGCCGCCGCCCTCCTCCTTCGCCGCGCCTTCCATCGCGCCAGGAAGGCCGACGGCCGCAATTTTAAAGCAATCCCAAGGGCCTATCCGGGCCGCCTAGATGGCGCCGGCGAAGAAGAACTTGTTGTAGATGTTCTTCTTGTAGGGCGGGATCAGGACGACCTTGGCGCGTATCTCCTTCTTCCTCAGGTCCGCCCCCAGGACCGCCGGATCTATCGGATGGAACGGGGTTATCGCGATGATGTCGGGCCGTATTCTCTTGACCTTCTCGAACGCGTGCTTGTTGCTCCCGAGCTCCACCTTGTCGGCGATCCCCAGCTCCCTGACGAGGATGAGCCGCTCGTTCTCGGGGAGCTTGTACTGCCGATGGAACTTCCACACAGCGTTGTCTCGGGCGATCGCGACTATCAGCCTGTCCCCGAGCTTCTTAGCCTGGCGCAGGTAGTAGAGGTGGCCCGGATACACGCCGTCGAACGCCCCGAAGGCCATAACGACGATCTTCTTGGACGCCTTGCTCCCGCTCTTCCTGACTTTCGAAATCTTCCCGGTCATTTCTCCTCGATCACCCCTGGCTTCCCCCGTATCACCCTGATGCCGTCCCTGGAGAGGCCCACGACCATGTCGCAGATCTCGCCTATCTCCTCCACCTCCTTCTCGTACTTCTCGCTCTTGTAGAAGATGAAAATCCCGCTCTCGCCGTGGATCCTCAGGCGCGTTATCAGCGATATCGCGAACTGCTCGAATACGTGCTTGCTGTTGAAGGCCATAATGGCGTTGAGGCTGTCTATTATGACGACGACCTTGGGCGGCCGCAGGTCCGTCATCAGGTTCCCGATGGATATCGAGACCATCGTCATGTTCGACGGGCTCTCGATGTAGGCGACGTTCCTCCTTTTCTCCTTCACCGACTCCGCCTTCGTCAAGCAGTCTATCACGTAGACCTTGTCGTTGGGTATCGCGCGCTCCCTGAGCCGGCCCATGAACTCCTTGAGAGGGAAGCTCGTCAGCACGACGATCGCAGTGTAGCCCTTGGCGACCAGCTTCTCGAGCGTGAAGGGCGTGAGTTCCTTGACGTCCTCCTCGAAGGGGTCCTTGATGACTATCTAGTTGCCGCTGAACTTCTCCAGGGCCTGGACGAGCGCCTCCCTCCCTTTGGTCCTGTCTTCTATCTCGGATGCCGGGCACGCCGCCAAACTAGTATAATTAGGTTTTCCTGCCCGTTAGGCCTCGGGGAAGCCCGTCAGCACCTCGTCTTGGGCCGGCCCGCCCTCCGGAGGGGCCTGCGCCTGCGCCTGCGCCTCGCGTCGTAGGGCGCAATGACCGCCACCCTTGTCGCGAGGCCGTTCTTCTCTAGGTCGCTCCTCAGGACCGCGGGGGCGACGGGGTGCAGAGGGGTTATCGCGACGATGTCGGGCTTGAACTCGATGATCCTGTCCAGGGGATTCTTCTCGCTCCCGAGTATCACCTCGTCCGCTATCCCACACGCCTCCATGATCCTCTTCCTCTCGCCCTCCCTGAAGCGATAGTTCCTCGGGAAGCTCCAGACCGGGGCGTCGCGCGCGATCGCGACTATCAGCCTCTCCCCCCATTTCCTCGCCTCCGTGAGGTAGTAGAGGTGCCCCGGCTGCAGGCCGTCGAAGGAGCCGAACGCCATGACGATCTTCCCAGAATCCCCGTTCATGCCGGGCGCCCCTTCACGACCCTGACGCCCCCGCCCTCGGAGACCTCTATCACCATGTCGCAGATCTCACCTATGCCCTCGACCTCGGCCTCGTACTTCTCGCTCTCGTAGAAGATGAACATGCCGCCCTCGTGGCGCGCCTTCACGTTCCTTATGACGGAGATTATGAACGCCTCGAAGACCGCCTTGCTGTTGAACGACATAAGGCTGTTGAGCGCGTCGATCACGACGACGACCTTGCTCGTCCTAAGCTCCGCCAGGAGGTTGCCGATGGAGAGCGAGATCATCGTTATGTTGGCGGGGCTTTCGGCGTACGCGACGTTGCGCCTCCGCTCCCTCACCTTCCCCTGGCTCGTGACGCAGTCCACCGCGAAGAGGCCCTCTATCCCGGGAACCCCCTCCCCGCCGAGGCGCGCGAGGAATTCGTCGAAGCTCCTCGCGGTTAGTATCACTATCGCCGAATAGCCCTTCGCAAGGAGCGCGCGCACCGCGCGCTCGGACACGTCGGCGGCGTCCTCCTCGAAGGGGTCCTTGATGACTATCCAGCTGCCGCTGCTGAAGGATTCTAGCGCCCTCTCCAGGCCCCTCTTGGCTTGTTCGGTGGCCATCCTCGGCCTATTCCGGCAGGCCGCGTATAACTGCAGTTTGGTCGGCTCAGTATATCGCCTGCACGAGCTCGTCGGGCCTATCTATCATTATCTCCGGATATGCGGGGCGGAAGTCTGCTTCCTTGTGGTAGCCCCAGAGCACCGCGACCGTCCTTATCCCACAAGCCTTGGCCTCCCTCACGTCCCCGGCCGTGTCCCCGACGTAATAGATCCGCTCCCGTGGGAGGGGCATCCTCTCCATGACCTTCAATATCTTGTCAGTCTTGCTCTGCCCAGTCTCCGAGCCGAGGACGAAGGAGAAGAATTCCATGACGCCCCTCGCCGAGAGGACCCTCATGACGTTCTCCTCGGACGCGGCGGTGACTATCGCAAGGGTCGCGCCCGCGTCCCTCAGCCTCCTGAGCGCCTGCGGCATGCCGGCGACGATCGGGAGCCTGTCCTCCTCCTTCGCCTTCCCCGCCTTGAAATCCGCAACGATCCGCTTGAGGAGCGCGCCGTCGCCCTTGAGGCGAGGGTAGCGTTCCCTCAGGCCGTCGTAGAAGTTGCCGGAAAAGAGGGAGACGAACTCCTCCTCCCCCCTCATGCGCGGGAGGCCCGCCCTGACGAGGGCGGAGTTGAGCGCGGCGAAGAACGGGGCCCTCGAATCCACAATCGTCCCGCTGTAGTCGAAGATCACGAGCTTGCTTTCCGCCGCGCGGGGCGAGTGCGGAGCCATCGGAGGCCCAAGCAGTCCCGCCCTTTTATTATCCTCCCCCCGGAAAGGGCGCGTGGGTGGAGGATATTTTATACCGCGCGGCCGCGGCGCGGCCATGATGGAAAGCGGGAAGAAAGTCGTCCTGATAACCGGAGCCTCCAGCGGCATAGGCCTTGCGTGCGCCGGGATGTTTCGCGACGCGGGCTGGACCGTCTACGCCGGGTTCAGGAGCCACAGGATAACCGCGCCAGGAATGCTCCCGGTTCGCCTGGACGTCTGCAAGGGGCAAGACATCCGCAGGGCGGTCGCGCTCGTCGGGCGGCGCGAGGGGCGCCTGGACTGCCTCGTGAACAACGCCGGCTTCGGCCTCATGGGCGCACTCGAGGACCTGGAGGCGAAGGACATCTGCCTGCAGTTCGAGACGAACGTCATCGGGCTCATGCTCCTCACCAGGGCCGTCCTGCCGCTCCTGCGCGAGGCGAGGGGACGGATCGTGAACGTGGGCTCGATGGCGGGGCTCATAGAGTTCCCCCTCGGCTGCGCGTACTGTGAGACCAAGTTCGCGGTCGAGGGGCTCTCGGACTCCCTCGCGATGGAGCTCTCCGACTTTGGCGTGAAGGTCTCGATCGTCGAGCCCGGGCCCATAAGGACCAATTTCACGCAGGCCGCGGCGAAATTCGCGGACAAGCTGGAACGCAAGAAGGGTTCCCCCTACCTCCCGTACTATGAGATAAGGAAGCGGCTGATGTCCGACAACGCCTGGCTCTATCTTCCGCCCCGGGACGTCGCCCGCGCGGTGTTGCACGCGGCGGCCTCGGAACGGCCCCGGCGCAAGTATCTTGTCGCGGGCCCGATGGGCCTCTACCTCCTCGCCAAGGCGGTCCTCCCGCAGGCGGTGTTCGAGTGAGGGATGATGAAGGCGTTCGTGATGAAACGCAGGTGAAGCAGCATGGCGCCCCCCCCCCCCCCCCCCCCCCCCCCCGGCGGCCCCTTTTCAGGGGTCCGGAACGCCCTTTAAGCGCGGGCGCCGTCGCCAAGCGCGAGGGAACGATGGGAAAGAGGAATGCAAGAGCCCTGGAAGAACCAAGGCAGCGGGTCCTCTTGGTCCAACCCCCCTCCACCCACAGGAATTTCCTCTACCAGACGATCTCCAGCCCGCCCCTAGGCCTCTGCTCCCTGGCATCGTTCCTGATCAAGCACGGCGTCGACGCGAGGATCGTCGACATCGACTTTTCCAGCACAGGGGCCTACCGTCGAATCCTTCGAGACTTCAGGCCGTCGATTGTCGGCTTCACCTCGGCAGCCGCCAATTTCGGCCGCGTGAGGGAGCTAGCTTCCCTCGCGAAGAAGGCGGGGGCGAGGTGCGTCCTCGGCGGCCCCTATCCGGCGACATCCCCCCTCGAGGCGATGCGCGCTTCCGGGATCGGCGCGGTCGTCCTGGGCGACGGCGAGCCCGCCCTCCTCGCGCTCTGCCGGACCGGCGACTGGGGGAAGGTGAAGGGCCTCGCGCTCATGAGCGGCGGACGCATGCGCCTCACGCCGCCCGCGGCCAGAGTGAGCGACCTGGACGCCCTGGGGTTCCCCGACCGGCGGCTCATAGACGCTTCGGCGTATTCGGAGACGGACGACTACGGCCGCAAGGTCACGAGGATCATGGCGAGCCGCGGCTGCCCCTATTCGTGCAGCTTCTGCCAGAACCCCGTCGTGATGGGCCCGCGCTGGAGGCACAGGAGCGTCGGGAACGTGATCGAGGAGCTCAGGGACGTCCTGTCCCTGGGCTACACATATGTCTGGATGATGGACTACATCTTCGGCCTGGACGTCAAGTGGCTCGCGGAGTTCGCGGACAGGATGGAAGAATCGGGCCTTTCCAGGAGGATTGCCTGGAGCTGCCAGAGGAGGGTCGATCTCACAGACGGGCGCACGCTCGCCCTCTTGAAGCGGGCGGGCTGCACGGACGTGAGCTTCGGCGTGGAATCCGGGAGCGAGAGGATCCTTAAGCTCATGTCCAAGGGCATCACGCCCGAGAGGGCGAGGAGGGCGGTGAGCCTTGCGAAGAGGTCCGGCTTCAGGGTGACGATCTCGGTCATGATAGGCTATCCCGGGGAGACCGCCCAGGACCTGGAGGAGACGCGCCGTTTCCTGATGGAAAGCGAGGCGGACACGGTGTCAATACTCCTCTTCGTCCCCTTCGAGGGCACTGCGGCGCACGGTCAGGCGAAGGCGGCCGGGATGGATGTGAGCTCGACTGGCCCCGTGCGCGGATGGTCAAACGACCGGGTCATCCGCGGGAACGGAATACTCTCTGCAAAGGAGCTTGAGGATTTCCGCCTCGGCACATACAAGAGGTTCTACGCGCGCCCCGCGCGCCTCGCCAGGCGCGTGCTGGAGCTGGCGAGGACCCCTCGGCTCCTCCTCCCCAAGATGCGCAGGTTCCTGGAGCTCGCCGCGGCCGGGAGGAAGAAGGGCTGAAGAACATGGAATCCGATTACCCGATAAGGAAGGCCCTTTCGATGACAAGGATAGCGGTAGTCGGCCTTTCCGACGATCCGGCGAGGCCCAGCAGCGAGGTCGCCCGCTACCTGATGGAGCACGGCTTTGAGATAATACCTGTGAACCCGAAGGTCAAGGAGGTCTTGGGCCTGAAGAGCTATCCGAGCCTCCTAGAAGTCCCCGGGGAGATAGACGTCGTCGACGTCTTCAGGCGGCCGGAATTCGTCCCGCAGGTGATAGACGAGGCGATCGCGAGGAAGGCGAGGGTCGTGTGGCTCCAGGAGGGGATAACGAGCCCCGCCCTGGAAAGGGCGCGCGCGGCGGGACTCATCGCGATCGAGGACAAGTGCATGATGAAGGAGCACCGGCGCCTCACCTTCGACTGACTCAAAGGCCGGCCGCCCCCGCACGCACACCCCGCCCGCTACGCGCGCTTTTCAGTCTCTGAAGATGATCGCGGTGCACTCGCCCGAGACGCACGCGCACTGGCCCTGCCCGCAGTCGAGGGTCCCGGGCTGGCAGTTCATCGTGCACATCATGCCCGACGGCCGCGCATAGTCCTTGTTTATGCAGGTGGACGGATGGCACTGCGTCGCCGGGACGCAATCGATGTCGGAGCTGCAGGACGTCTCGCCCGCCCCTCCGGGCGGCGAGCCGCCGCTCCCGGAGAATTCCGGGGACGCGGGCTTGCCGCCGCATTCCCCGCGGTAGACAGTCCATTCCTCGCAGGAGGTCCCGTCCGGAAAACCGCACATCCCGACCTCGCCCCCGCCGTCGGGGCCCAGCTCCTCCCGGATGATGGTCACTCCTCCTCCGAGGGTTTTGCAGTACGCGGAAGCGGGGTTCGCTATTTTAGAGCCCCCTTCGCCGGGGCAGGGGGTGAACTCGCAGTTGGGGCCGCGCCTTCCAACGGCGGAGCCGTCGGGGCAGAGCCTGGCCTCCAATGTGCAGCCTCCCTGCTCCCAGGGCAGGCTGCTGCGGAAGAAATAGTACGCGAGGAAGACTGCGACGATCGCGAGTATCCCGACGGCGATCACGAAGAACCTGCCGCTGAGGAGGGGCTGTTGCTGCTGCGAATTGGGCTCGGATTTTGGCTTCCTTTGCGAAGGCTTGTTAGCGGGCATGCCGTCCAAGGGGCCGGCCCGCTAATTATGCCTTTGTACCGGATCCGGCCGGCAGACTAACCGCCGATTACCGCGTCCTTCTGGTTGATGTATTCGCGCAGCTGCTTGACGATCAACAAGTTGTCGAAAAACACGAGCTTGCTCCCACATTCCGAACACACGAACGAATTCTCAAAAGCCTTCTCGAAAACAACGCGCACGCAACCGTTCTCGCATTTGAAAAACTGGTTGGTTTTCTCGTAGTCCATCTGGGTCTTGAGCTGGTTGATGGACTTCTCCCAGCGCTCGGTCATGAGCTTGCTCATGCGGCCCGGCTCAACGCGCCAGATGTAGATGTGCCAGCCGCGGGTCTCGTCGCGCATCCGGCGGAAGGACACGAGTTTCTTCTCATAGAGGCGATAGAGGATCTTCCTCACGCTCTTGACATCCATTTTCAGGCGGTCGGCAAGCTTGAACTCGTCGACCTCCTTATGCTTGCGCAGCAGGCCGATGATGTCGATGCTCTTCGCGCCCCCAAGTTCCGCCAGAAACTGCTGCGCGTGCGGATCCTCATATTCCTCCAATGTAACATGTGCCATTGTTCCTTTTCCCTCACTCCCTATACTTTGCCCGCTTTGCATCGCATGTACGAAATTGTCCAATCGATGCAAGCTTGTTGAGAATGTAAAGTATCATATGGTACCCCCTCCTTTATATATATGATTTACCCTTTTCAGATGATCATTTAAAAAAAAGGGCCTTTACGATGGGTATCAGGATATTCAAGGCCAAAAGAGGTGCAGTTAAGGAAAAAAGAGCTATAGTTATGTTCCTGCTGTATTTGGGCCACAATTCCTTGATTACGTCGGCAATCATCCGCCCCCCATCCATTATTGGGAACGGGAACAGGTTGATTATCGCCACCCCTATATTCAGGACGAAAATCCACTGCAGAAGGCCTAGAATCCAGACAAGGACTTTGCCGAATCTGTCTATTTCCGCCTTTTGCTTCGTCGTGATCCCGATCTTTCCGGAATCCGGATTCGCCGACTGCGCCGTCGCCTGGACGCGGTAGACCCGCCCGTCGGAGGATTCGATCCGCAGGACCTCGCCCGGGGTTATCTTCTTTGCAAAGGCGACGAAATCGTCGAAGCCCCGCACGTCCGTCCCGTCAATGCTGACGATGATAGTCCCGTTCGCTATCGCCCCGTACGCCCCGCTCCCCGGCTCCGTCGAGACGACCTCCATCCCGACGGGGGTTACGTGGGGTTTGGCGACGAACGCGAGGCCGAAGGAGAGGACGAGCACGAGGCCGGCGAAGAGGAAATTGGAGAAGCTTCCGGCGGCAAAGATCCGCAGCTTCGTCCTGAGCGGGTGCTTGGCGAGCTTGGCCTCGTCGATCTCCACGCCCGCCGCCGGGACGAAGAGGAGGAGGGCGAAGGCGATGCTCTTGGGCTTCACGCCGTGGGAGCTTGCAACTATCGCGTGCGAGAACTCGTGGACGGCCGCGAGGAGCACTATTGAGATTATGCCGTACGTGAAGGGGAGGAAGATGCTGCTCCCTGGGATGCGGACGCCCGGGATTATTATCGAGACCGCCGCGGGCCCCTTGGCCCCGGTGATTACGGTCTGCACCAGGGTCTTTCCCAGGAACCAGACGACGAAGGCCATCCCGGCGAAGCCGACGAGGACGCCCAGGTCCGAGAGGGGGGCGAGCCACCCCTTCCAGCCGCGCGAGATCCGGTAGACCTTCTCGCCCAAGCTCTTGCTCTTGAGGAGTATTATCGGGAACTGGATCTCGACGTTCTTCCTGAAGACGAAGAGGATGGCGAGGAGAGACGCTATCCAGCCGATGAGAAAATAGTCAACCATCTGGGAGTTCTCCTTCTGGAGAACCATTTATAACATTTGACGAGCCGCTTGGGGCTGGAAGCGCCCCGTCCCGGGAATAGTTTTCAAGGAGGGAATGTGTAACTCTCTCTGGAGGGTTACTTTAGGCCCAAATACTAGATATCTCCTATATAGAGACCGCGGACGCCCATCCTAGCGTCCTGATCCGGCCCGACAGGGCCCGCGCGGCGCTCTTGGCGGGCTTCGCTGCTAGATTGCGCCGAAGCGGCCGGGAAGAGCCGTTCGCACGGATGCCGCCCAAGGACGGGCCGCTCGGGCGCATACCTTCGCGGCTGAAGGACGAAGTCGAGGGGAACTTTTTTCCGCTGCAGGGGGGCCTCCGAGACAGGACGACTCGTAAGGAGAGAATCCGGCGGCGGCTAGGCTGATGACGAATTCCTCTGCTGGGGATCTACGTTCCTTGGGACTCCGAGAGCCCTCCGAAGAGGGCTTACAGCATTCCGACGACCGCTTTCGGCCACCAGTGGCCGAGTGGTCAGCGAACCACGAGGTCTGGAGTCCAGCCTCGGCTGGACGGAAATGGTGGGGACGAGCAAAGCCCGTCGGGCGAAGCGAGGAGCCACCAGTGGGATTTGAACCCACGACCTGCGGTTTACGAAACCGCCGCTCTACCGGCTGAGCTATGGTGGCGCGCTCAAACACAGCGTCACGAGCCGCGGTTTCCCAGTTTAAAATGTTTCGAGCCCCGGCGCCCCCGCGCCCGGGCCGCACGTTTTTTATATGGCGCCGGGAACCGCGCAGGACCGGCATGGCAGAAAAGATGATAGCCGACTTTGTGACCCTCCTCCTCTCCTCGCTCACCCTCGCATCGGACGCCCTTCTGGTGGCCCTCGCTCTCGGGTTCCTCGCCTGGATCTTCGCGGG
>DYHY01000001.1:115025-135756 GCA_020723935.1 Candidatus Micrarchaeum sp. | reverse complement strand
GCCGAGGAGGCCGCTGAACTGCCAATCTGGAAGCGTGATGGGCTGGTAGTTCAGTGGTAGAATGCCGCATTGGCATTGCGGAGGTCACGGGTTCGACTCCCGTCCAGTCCACTCGGCGCACCCCCTTCGTGATTACTGGCGCCTCCTCGGGATTTCGCCCGAAGGCTCGATCCACCAAGCCGCCTCCCCCCATTCCCCGGAGGACTTCCTACGGAAAAAGAGAAATGGAGCCTGATTCGTCCCTCTTTTCTCCAACCCAAAACTTAAAAGTACGAAATACGTAGCGGCTGCGGGAAGGAGAAGGTTTCCTTTGGGGGAGGATGCGCCCGAGCATAGAAAGGCCAGGCTCCTGACGCTGTGGCACGCCTACCAGCCGCCGGGGCAGTCCGACTACTGGGTCGAGCGCATAGCGAACGAATCCTACCGTCCCGTCTCGAGGTTCCTGCGGGACGCGCCCGCCGGCTTCAGGGCGGCCGTCAACATCAACGGGTCCCTTGTTGAGCACCTGCTTTTGCTCAGGATCAACGACGTGATAGACAACCTGGGCGCGGCCGCGCAGGCCGGGAACATCGAGCTCACAGGGTGCGCCGCGTACCACCCGCTCCTCCCGACGCTCCTCAAGCACGGCGAGGAGGGGGTGGAGGAGGTCGTGCGCCAGATAGAGATGAACGACACTCTCAACGGGCGCGTTTTCGGCTCCGTCTGGAGGCCGGCCGGGAAGAAGCACGGGTTCTTCCCGCCCGAGATGGCGTTCTCGCCCGAGCTTGCGCAGTACATCGCCTCCACCGGCCACGACTGGGCGATAACCGACTCCATAGTCTTCGACGCGGCGAACTCAGGAATATCCATCCCGCACACGTCCGTGGCAACCGTCAACGGCCTCCCTATATTCTTCCGCTCCTCCTGGAGCAACGAATTCTCCATCCACCGGCCCGACAGGGGCGACTACGACGTTGAGCGCTACGCCTGGGACATGGCCGCCGGCGCGAGGGCGTGGTTCGGCGACGCTGGAGGCTACCTTACGGTAGCCTATGACATGGAAACGCTAGGCCACCATCGCAAGCGCTACAGGAGGGCGGCGCTGGAGAAGTACGCATTCGCCCTCCGGGACGCGGGCCTCACGCCTACGCTATTCGGCGACCTTCCCTACGGCGACTACACGCCGGTCGCGGTGAAGGCCGGATCGTGGAGCACAAACGCGGGAGACATAAGCTACAACAATCCTTTCCCGCTCTGGGACAGCCCCGGAAACCCCGTCCACGCGGCCCTCTCGGATCTCACAGGCATCGCGATAGCCGCCGTGCACGAGGCCAAAAGATCCGGCGCCGAGAAGGCCAGGCCCTACGTGCACGCGCGCAGGGACCTCGACTACGGCCTGAGGAGTTGCAAGGAATGGTGGGCCAACCCGCCCGGACACTGGAACCCCGGCAACATTAGGCAGGGCGCCGCGTTCCTCTCGGACGCCGCCACGAAGGCGTACGAGGCGATGAGGTTGTCGGGAGCGGCGCCTCGCCGCAACTATTTCACCGAGGCCGCCGAGGCGAACAAGCGCCTCGAAGCGGGGATAACGCAGCTGGGGGGCTGACAATCCCCCGTCCTGGGAGGCGCTTTCCTGCAAATGAGATAAAAGGAGTGCCTGCCCTCGGCCGTCTGAGGGAACATGCCAATGCCTAGCCAGATTCAGTGGGCCGTCGCGCCCGAGCGCTACGGCCTTGTGCTCGCCTACTCGCACGACGGGAAGAGCGACATATGCAGCTGGATGATGCGCCTGTGGGGGGCGGACGCCGAGCTCACCAGGACGAGCGATCCCCTCGTCGACGATGTCTTCGCCCGGATGCTCCCGCGCGAGGGCCTCACGCGCGTCGCCGGGAGGGTAGAGACCCCAGGAATCGATTTCTCCGCCGAGTACGTGACGACGGACGGGGGGTGCATAAGGCAGGCGATCGTCCCGCATTCCGAGGGCTCCTGCGTGATGAGGTCTAAGTACGATTCGATAACGCTCGTCGAATACCTCGGCCACGTAGCGATGGCCGAGAGGAGCGTCGGGAACGTCAAGTGGCTCCTCGCGCCGATAGTTTCCCTCCTGAATCCGCGCGGCTCGTTCTGCGTCGTGGAATACGCGACATCCTATTCGGACTGCTTTGTCTCCTTCGCCGGAAGGCGCGCGTCGGGACGCCCGGAAATATCAGACAGGCTGCCTGAGGAAGGGTACCGCGCGCTCCTCGGGTCGGCGGGCCTCGACACCGGGCGGGCATGGGAATACGAGAGGCTCCAGCTGGACTTTTCCGCGATCGCGAGGAGGGCGGGGGAAAAGATCTCCGTCCCCTTCGGGAAGCCCGACGACCACGGCCTCGTCTTCCTCAGGACCGAGGCGAGATAGGACCCCTGCGTTGCACCATTTTTATCGTTACAAAAAGGTAACTGTTTAAAGAATATTCTCCCTAAGGTGAGCCGATGTTTCCTGCAGGCGCACCGATGCTCATGGAGCCGAGGAAGGCCCTAGTGATAATGTCCTCCTCCCAGTGCACGGGGAGCGAGATCTGAGTCCTTGCCTCGCGCCTTGCAGGCTCCAGGAACAAGAGCAACGATCCGATGCTCAACCACCTCTTCGACAAGATAGCCAAGCGCGAGGGGTTCTTGAAAGAAGTCGACAAGATAGCCACGCGCAAGGGGTTCTTGAAAGGAGTGACGGGCGAGTCCGAGGCAAACCCGCCGGGAATAGCCACAATCTACAGCCCGGACGACCCCGTCGCCCCGGGAAGATACAGCATCTACGCGATGCAGATAGACGATCCGCAGGCTCAGCCTCCGAAGGGCGCATTCGACGTCCTCGTCTTCGCAGACAGCGTTGGGCACGCGTGCTTCTTTGGCCGCAGCCGCTTCAGGAAGGGCCTGTCGAGGATCAAGAAAGCGGTCTGCGCCGCCAAGCCTGGCGGGCGGACCTACGTCGCCGAATACTCCGACAGATTCTCGGACTGGGCGATCTCACTCAGCTCCTGGGGCGCTGTGAGCTCCCCCTTCGAGCCCGAGAGCGACCGGCACTCGCCCGAAGCCAAGTACAAGCACTTCCTCTCGGCGGCCGGATGCGAAACGCGTACCGACTGGCTCTACCAGGAGTTCGACCGCTGCGGCGAGGGCGAGCTCCTCGTCCCCATGGAGGGGGGGACGAAAGGTACGTGTTCATAGCCACCTCGCGGAGGGCGCCGCGGGAGGGCGCGCCGGAGAAATGAGCTTCCTTTACGCCATGCGCAGCAGGCTCGCATACGCGGAGCTTGAGAGGGCATACGAGAAGCGAGCCCTTCCCTCCGAGGAGGGGGGCCACCACCTGGAGGTCGTCCTCAACTAGCCCAACCTGGGGACCCCGACAAGCCTTGACCAGCCGGAGCGCGCGCAGCCCAGGATGGTCACCTTCTTCACCGACGAGGCGCTCGCGGGAAACGACCCGCTCGTGAACGCCGGCATCGAAAAGGAGAGGTCCGGATGCGAGAGGGTCGCGCGCAAGTACCTCCTCTCCGCCGCCTGCAAGGGCCCGAGGTTCGACGGCGCGGCAATGCTCTATTGCGTCAGCTTCAAGGACGGATGAACAGATATTTTTCGGGTGGCCTAACGAAGGCCGGAGCCGGAGTTCCCTGCAGAGGATCCGCGCCGCAGCACCGGGGAGGCAACCGAATTTGCGCGCCATGAGAACGTCAAGAATTGGCAAATTTGGTGGGCCGGGTGGGATTTGAACCCACGGCCGAGAGATTAAGAGTCTCTCGCTCTAACCATGCTGAGCTACCGGCCCGGTTGAGTGTGTGTATATGCGCCGCCTAGTACTTCCTGTGCTTGCCCTTCCTGTTCTTGCCCTGCCAGGCGTACCTGCGAAGCTTCGCCGTCCGCCCGTACCCGCAGGAGGAGCAGACGCCCTTCTTTATGTGGAAGGTCGCCTTGCCGCACCTTCTGCACCTTATGTGGATGGACCGTTTCCTGCGGCCCATGCTCGGCGTTCCTTTGCTCATGATGATTCGGTGTCCTCCTTCTTGTCCCTTCTAGCTCTCCGGCGAGATGATTATTATGTTGTCGCCGCGTATCATGACCCTTCCGAGGTTCCTCTTGACGCTCCCGTCCTTGAGCTCGCTCGCCTCGTCCAGGACCACGTTTATGTGGATGTCGAAGGTGCGAAGGATCCCGACGTACGCGGTCCCGCCCTTGAGCTCGACGACCACCCTCTTCCCGCGAGCCTCGTTCAGCGCGTCGAGCGGCCTTTCGAGGTTTTCATCATGGTTGCCTGCCATTTTCAAGCCCGATTGAGCATTTTCCGTGTTTTTATAAGGGTTTCCCCCCTCCCCCGCGGACGAGGGGTGAGGAGGCAGCTTTAAAAACGGCCCGCGGAGCCTCTCGGGAAACCGACATGGCGCAGTATCACGCGAAAAGCCTGACGAAGAACACCACTGGCAGGCGCAGGGCCGCCCACAAGAAGAAGAAGTACGAGATAGGCGGCAACTGGATAGAGACGAAGCTAGGCCCTGACAGGAAGACGACCGTGCGCACCCTCGGCGGCCACAGGAAGACGGAGCTTTTCGCGACGACCTTTGCCAACGTCACGGGGAAGGACGGCAAGATCGTCAAGACCAAGATCACGGGCGTCCTTGAGCACGCCGACAACCCGCACTTCGTCAGGCGCCTCACAATAACTAAGGGCTGCGTCATCTCCACCGAACTGGGCAAGGTCAAGGTCACGAGCAGGCCCGGCCAGGACGGGGTCGTGAACGGCGTCCTGCTTTCCTAGATGACTTCGGGGGAAGCCCCGCGGGCGAGGCTTGAGAAGAAGGCCAGGGAGCTGGTCTTGGCCGGCCGCGTGAGGCTGCACGGAAGCGGCGGGCGGGCTATGTATTTCTCTGTCGATGGCGAGACCGGCGAGCGCGAGGTCTCCTTCGCCCCCACGAAGGGCGAATGGTCATGCGACTGCAAGTATTCGTCGCTCAAGCCCGGGCATGACTGCAGCCACATAATCGCGGCGCGCCTCTTCCTCTCGCAGGGCGCGAAGAAGGCCGACAAGTCGAGTCAGCCCAGGTATCCTGAATAGTCTATCTTCCCGGCGCGCCGCGCCGTCTTCTTGGAAAGGATCCCGCAGATTTCCGACGCCACCCTGCCCGCCGGCTTCCCCGCCGTCTCGACCTCGAAGACCTTCCTCCTCCCGAACCTCCCCTCCGCCTCGATGGTGCATGTGTCCAGGACCTCTGCGAGGATGTTCTCCGCCCTCTTCTCCTCGGAGTATCCGCGCGCGAGAAGGCGCCTGTCCAGCTCCTTTGGCTCGCAGCGGAGGACTATCACGGCCGCGGGGGAGCCGACGAGCTCGTGTGCGTAATGACCCTCGACGATCGACCCTGCGCGCAGGAACCCGCCGGATTTCAGGAATTTCCTCACCTTCAGGAGGTCCGCGACGACGACCTTCCTCTTCGAGTCGAAGCCGCCCCCGAGCCTGCCCCTGTTCGCGAGGACTATCTTCCCGACGTCAACGTGGCGCATCCCCAGCCGCCTTGCCAGGATCTCGGAAACCCGCGTCTTCCCGGTGCCGACGCAGCCGGTGACGACTACTAGAACCGCCGGCCCTTCGCCCGCGCGCCGCTTTCTCTTGCCGCGCGGTTCCCTTCCCTTACGAGCAGCCGCCATTGTCGTCTCCCGCTTGATTCGTCTGCCCTCCCCTTTTTCTCCTTATCGCCGGAACGGGGGAGGGGCCCGAGCCTCCTCTCGATCGCCGAGAGCCTGTAGAGGGAATAGACCGACAGGGTTATCGAAACGGAGAAGAGGATCATAACGAACACGTCCCTGGGGGCGAAGCCGGCGTCCCTGAAACCTCCGGACGAGGGCCCTTCCTCATCCGTCTCGTTGCCAGCCTCCCTCGGCGATATGGCGGTCCCCGGGAAGACCTTGAACGCGTCCTGGACCCTTATCGCCCTTATCGCTATGAACATCGCGCTCCTCGCCTCCTCCCTGGAAGCTATCAGGCTCGCCCGGTGGATGAGGTATTCGGAATGCTTGAGGTAGTTGATCGCCCACGGGTCGGTGGCGTTCGCGTCCAGGTCCATCGCGTAGCCGACGAGCTCCGGAAGGGTCCCCTCGACGCTCTCGGAGATCGCGTGCGCTTCGGCGTCGATCGAGTCGTAGATGGCCGGGAGGGGGAGGCCCTGGGAGAGCGCGAACTGCGCGAGGGCCAAAGACCGCTCGGAGAGGAAGGTGTCCGCGCCCGACGACTTGGCCGCCGCAACCTTTCCCGACGCGTCCGCCATCGCCTGCGACGCCTTCACCTGGAGGGACGCGCGCGGCATCGACACCTCGCCCGCCCCGCCCCGGTCCAGCTGCCCGAGTATGTCTTCGGATGCCGAGAGCCATTCGCTTGCGGAGAGGAGACTGTCGAGGTCCTCGGGGAGGTTGTCGCTGTAGAACCTGGCCCACAAGTACCTCTGCTCGCCCGCGGCCAGCTGGGACATCTCCTCTATCGGGATCCTGTCGCTCGCGTTGAGCTCCGAGATGATTTCCTGCATCCGCGAGAGCTTCCCCGCCACCTCCTCCTTGGCCTGCGTCAGGTTGTAATAGGTGCCCTTGGCGTCCTTCGCGACGAGGAACGCCTCGTTAGCCGCCGAGTAGAAATAGTTCATGGCGTAGAGCCTTCCCGCCTCCTCGAGCTGCTTGTCGAAGGCGGAGCTTCCGGAGGAGTTGGCCGCCTCCCTCGCGCGCTCCAGGCCCCTCCTCGCTATCTCCCTGATCCCCGCCTCCGCGTCGGAATAGTTCTCCTGCACAAGGGGGATCTCCTCGATTCTCACCTCGGGCATCGTCCCGTTGAAGCCCGAGAAGGCCTCGCGCGCGACCTCGTTGATGCTGGAGACCTCCCTGACATCGAGGCCCAGGTTCTCGCGCCCGTATTTCACGATGTCCGTCCTCACGGTCTGGTCCTGCTCGACGAAGACTCCGGGCGAAGGGGAGTCGACGGTCTTCACGTGCTCAACCTGTATCTTGGTCCCCGAGGGTATCAGGAAGACCTTGGCGCCGGCCTGCGCCGCCGCGCGCGCCTTGGCAAGGACCCCTCCAACAGGGCCCACGGTCCCGTCCGGGTCTATAGTCCCGGTCACGAGGACGAGCGGGTTTATCTCCTTTCTCGTCATCGCCGATATTATCCCGACGACCATCGCCGCGCCCGCGGAAGGCCCGTCCACGGTCCCGGCTTCCGAGCTTATCGTCATTATGACGTCGGACTCGTCTAAGCTGATGCCAGTCATCTTCTCCGCGACCTCCTTTGCGACCCTCTCGGAGTTCTGGGTGTTGGTCCCTATGAGCGGGCTCGTCGCGGTGAGGATCCTCCCCTTGCCCGGCTGGATCTCAACGGAGAGGTCGGTGATTATCCCGCTCCCGTTGGTCGTGACGGCGACGAGCTTCATCGTCGCGCTGCCGGTCATGGGCGCAGAGAAGGCGGGCGAGAGTGCCAGGAAGAGGATTATCGCGGATGCGAGAATGAGCTGGGCGGCACCCCCGGGCGCCCTCTCAGCCCCCCCTTTTCTGGTCCGCGAGGAACTTCTGGAGGTAGACCTCGGCGATCCCCGCCCACGGGCCCCATCTGCGCGCGAACCCATCGAGGCTCCTGCCGCGGTACCTCTCTTTTAATATTCTCCTTATGAGCACGTCGTCGTAAACGCGCGAGAAATCCCTGCGCGCGAAGAGCGAGAAGATGCTCCTGCTGTACGGGCCTATCCCGGGGAGGCCCTCCTCCGTCGCCGCGTCCCCCCTGAACCTCTTCGCGCATCCGAGCAGGAAGGCCGCCCTGTACCCGAGGCCGCACCCGGCGAGAAGGCCCGGCCTGCGCAGCACGTCCCCCTGCGAAGGGAACCTCCCGCCGTATGCGGAGTAGAGCGAATAGACAATCCTCTTGTACTGCGGGAAGGCCGTCATCTGCGAGCAGATTATGCAGGCGAGGCCCTCCCAGTCGGAGGGCGCAGAGAATATGCGAAGGCCCCGCAGCTGCGGGAGGAGCGGCCCGAGGACGGGATCGTCCTCGCACAGCGAGTAGAAGCCAAAGAGGTCCTCCTCCGCGCCCAGGCACCATCTCACCTTCCTTGCAAGCTCCTTCATGTCAGCCCGGCTCCTCACAGAGGCGCCGCGGGCGCGGATGGTGAGCTTCCTGCCCTCCTGCCCGACCGAGATGCGCACCCGGCGCCCGCGGAACGTGACAATCCTCCCGAGGCTTCCGTTGATCTCGAAGAGGAAGGGCCTGCGCGCGAGGTTCCTTCCCAGGTCAAAGTCCGTCCGAAGGCGTGACGATGCAGAGAATTCCCGGCTTTCCACTTCTTCCCTCCCGCCTGCGGGCACAACCCTTATTAATGAAAGTTGCGCCTCCCCGGAAGAATGGTTTCGGAGCTTGCGGTGCCCCTGGTGCTGATTGCGGGCCAGTTCCTCATGGGGATCGCCCTCGCCCTCGCATCCGCGTGGGGGGCTGTGTTCCTCTTCAGCCACCTGACGGCCGGGATGAAATGGTCCAAGGAGGTGCGGGCCGGGAACGCGGCTGTCTCGGTCCTCCTGGCGGCGTGCGCGGTCTCGATAGGCATTGTCCTCGCTTCCGGGCTCTCTGGTTTCACGGACACGCTACTCTCGAGCACCTCCTCCTCGGCATATCTCGCGATAATGGCAGGCCTCTTCAGGGTCGCCGCGGGGATCGCCGGCGCCGCGGCATCTTCCTACATATCGCTGAGGGTGATAGACGTCCTGACCTCCGAGATAGATGAGGTGAAGGAGCTTTCGGGCGGGAACATGGCAGTCGCCCTCCTGATGGCCGGCGTCCTGATAGGGACGGCGATAGTGATGTCCGCAGGGGTCTCCGGGACCTCCCTCGCCCTGGGAGCGCTGTTCTAGCGCGCGGGCCCGCTAGGGGATCTTGGAGGCAGAGGTTATTATGCCGTCCTCCAGGACCGACTTTATCTTGTTCTTCGTCGTGGGCGGGCCGTGGCCCGGGTAGAGCTGGAGGAACTTCTTTATCGCGAGGAGCTGCAGCGACCTCTTGAGGAGGTCCGGGTTCCCTGTGGGGAGATCCCAGCGCCCGACGGCGTCCGCAAAGACCGTGTCGCCCGAGAACAGGACCCCCGTGCTCGTGAGTATCGAGATGGACCCCGCCGTGTGGCCAGGGGTGTGTATGACCGTCAGGGTCCCCGTCCTCATTCTTATGACGTCGCCGTCCTTGAGGTGCCTGTCAACCTTCGGGAGGATCTCCCTCTTGAACAGGCCCGCGAGGGTGACTGCGTCGTTCATCTCCTCTATTTGCCTCGCGTCCGCCGAATGCAGACAGATCTGGGCCTCGGTGAAGAGCTCGTTACACCCGACGTGGTCGAAGTGGCAGTGGGTGTTTATCACCATCCGGACGGCCTCCGGCGGCAGGCCTATCTTCCTGAGGCTGTGGAGTATCCTCTCGTCGCAGCCGGTGTCTATCAGGACCGCGAAGCCGTCGACTATCAAGTAGCAGTTGGAGCTTGGGCCGTTTCCCGGAAGGGGGATTATCTGCATCTTGCGGGAAGGTGCGCGCCCTCCCGGTTTTAAATGGTATCCGCACGTTCCGCCGCCCGCTCGCCCGCCTAGGCCCTTAGGTAGGAGAGGACGGACCGCCCGAGGAGCGCGCCCATTAGCACCCGCTTCCCGACCCCGGCCTTCGCGCAGGAGACGCCTATCGCGCAGGAGAGCGCGAAGACGAGGAGGCCCCGGGCGCCCGAGAACAGGGCGACGGAGACCGCAAGCACCGCAAGCGAGATCTCATTGAGGCGCCGGAACTTTCCTATCCTCCTGAACACGGGGAGCAGCATGAAGCGGGCGAGGAAGGCGGCGGCGCAGGCGGAGGCGGAGACGACGAGGACCGTCCGCCAGAGCATCCCCGGCCCCCATCCGGAGGAAACGGCCGCGGCAATTGTCCCGTTCCTCGCGACACCCATCCTCGCGGCCGAAAGGAGCGAGAAGAGGAACGCCGAGAAGCCCGCGGAGGAGGAGAGGGCTAGGAACTCCTCGGTCTCCAGGCCCGAGAAGAGCGCGACGGATGCGGCCGACGACACGACCGAGACAGTGAGCGCCGGGAAAATCCCCACCGCGGCCCCGCAGAGGGAGCCGGCGACGGCGGGGAAGACGATCGGCCGCACGCTTCCGCCCGCCGCCTTGCGCGCGTCCATTTTCCCCGGACGGGGCGCCGCTCCATCCCCCCTTTCTCCCCTGGAAAGGATGCTTCCTACTAACGTGCTCGCTCCGAAGAAGCCGGCGAAGATGGGGAAGAGGTTCTCGGACGACGCGAAGGCCGTGCCGAAGATCGCGGACGCGAGGAAGAACGCCGCGGCGAGGAGCTTCTTCTCCTCGAACAGGACGAGCACCGCCGAGAAGAAGACGAGGACCGCGAGGACGAGGTTCCGGGGGAGCCTTTCGGGGAGGATTTCCATCGCCGGGACGGCGAGGACGAGGAAGGACGCGAGGGAGATGAGCATCGAGGCGACGGAGACGAACACCGCGCGCCCGGCCTTCCCGGAGAGGAGCATCCTGTGGGCGGGGAGGACTGAGAGCTCCGCGCCGGAAGAGGGCGCGCCGACGTAGACGGCGGGGAGGACGGAGGAGAACGCCTGCGCGGCGTACGCGGCGGCGATCGCGAGGGGCCCCAGGGGCAGGAGGATGAGCGAGACGTTGTTGGGATGCAGGCCCGGAAGCAGCCCGAGGGCGAGGCCCGCGAGGAACCCGAAGGCTATCTCCAGGAGCATCCGGCTCCCCCACGGCCCCCGGCTTATGTAGCTTGCTCCGGACGGGAAAAAACTCTTTTAAAGAAGCCTCCCAGCGGTTGCCCCGCAAGGCAAACAAGATGTCCGCGACAGACAACGCATTCGACCTCCTCGTGCACAAGGCTTTCATAATCCCATCCTGCGAGGTCTACGGCGGCATCGGCGGCTTCTACGACTTCGGCCCCCTGGGGACGAGGGTGAAGCAGCGCATGCTTTCCGCCTGGCGCGATTGGTGCCTGCGCCAGGAGGGCTTCTTCGAGATAGACGGCTCCGTCGTCGTGAGGAAGGAGGTCCTCGTCGCGAGCGGCCACGTGAAGAGCTTCATCGACCCGATGGTGAAGTGCGGGAAATGCCAGGAAGCCTTCCGCGCGGACCACCTGATAGAGGAGCAGCTCAAGAGGAACGTCGAGGGGACGTCGGTGGAGGGCATGAACAAGATCCTTTCTAAGAGCAAGGTGTTCTGCCCGTCCTGCGGCACGAGGCTCCCTGCGGCGATCGAGGAGTTCCACATGATGTTCCCCCTCTCGGTAGGCGCCGGGAAGAAGATGATCGAGGGGTACCTTCGGCCCGAGACGGCCCAGACGATATTCATAGATTTCCCCAAGATCTTCAAGGCGACGCGGGAGAAGCTCCCCCTTGGCATCGCGCAGCTGGGCCGCTCGTTCAGGAACGAGATATCGCCCAGGCAGGGGCTCATACGCCTGAGGGAGTTCGAGCAGCTCGAGATAGAGATCTTCCTTGACCCCGAGAAGATCGACGAGGTCGCCGGCTGGGAGAAGCTCAAGGGGACGGCGGTGACCCTGCGCAAGGTTGACGGGGGCGACGAGATCGCCAGCGTCGAAGCCCTGCTGGGGAAGAGACTCATACCGAACAAGTACGTCGCGTACTGGCTCGCGAAGGAGGCGCTCTTCTACGAGAAGGTGCTCGGCATACCCTCCGACAAGTTCCGCTTCAGGTTCCTCGGGCCCGACGAGACGCCGTTCTACTCCAAGGGCAACATCGACATGGAGGTCTCCACCGACTACGGGTGGAAGGAGACGATAGGGAACGCCTACCGCACCGACCACGACCTCGGGACGCACGCCAAGAGCAGCGGAAAGGATTTCGCGGTGACGGTCGACGGGAAGAAATTCGTCCCGCACGTCGTCGAGCCCTCGTGGGGCCTCCAGCGCATGTTCTACGCGGCGCTTGAGCACGCCTACCGGCCGAAGGACAGGGACAGGGAGTGGGCGTGGTTCGCCCTCCCGGCGTGGCTCGCCCCCTACGACGTCAACGTCTTCTCGCTCGTCAAGAAGGACGGCCTTTCGGAGAAGGCGGAGGAGGTCAATTCCACCCTTTCCGCTGCGGGCCTTTCCACCTTCTGCGACCATTCCGGATCCATCGGCAAGCGCTACGCTAGGGCCGACGAGATGGGGGTACCTTGCTGCGTGACGATCGACTACCAGACGAAGGAGGACGGAACGGTCACCGTGCGCGACAGGGACACGATGAAGCAGGTCCGGGTCGGGATGGCCTACCTTGCCGCCATGATCCGCGGGAGGGCGAAGCCGCCCCTCGGGATAACCTAGGGCGCCCCGCGCGGCGTCCGGAGCGACAATCGAAGGGAAGCACACGACATGACAGAGGAGAGAGGAAAGATCACACGATGGGACTGTTTGGGACTTCGGGGATAAGGGGAATTTTCGGCGAAGCGATAACTGTGGACCTCGCGAGGAAGCTGGGGGTCGCGACGGCGAAGAAGTACAAGAAAATAGTCGTCGGCTGCGACACCCGCGAGTCGGGCAAGGAGCTTGACGACGGGTTCTCTCGAGCCGCCGGGATGAGCGGCGCGGACGTGACGCAGATAGGGGTCTCCCCGACGCCGGCCACCGCGTACGCCGCGAGGGAGCTCTCCGCCGCGTGCGCCATAATGGTTACCGCGAGCCACAACCCTCCCCAGTACAACGGCTTCAAGTTCTTCAACCCGGACGGGTCGGCCTTCACGCGCGCGCAGGAGGACGAGATAGAGAGGCTCATCCAGTACGCGCCCGTGATACCCGGGCGCGCGAAGCAGTCGGAGAAGCTGAGGTTCGCGCACAACGACAGGATCCTCTCCGAGTTCTCCAGGAGGTTCTCCGGGATGAAAATAGTCCTCAACTGCAACTGCGGCGCGGCCACGGCGACGGCCCCGCTCCTCTTCGAGAAGCTCGGCTGCGTCGTCTATCCGATTTTCGAGCGCCCCGACGGGACCTACATCCCCCAGCCCAAGGGCCAGCCGGTCCCCTCCCTCGGCGACTGGAACAGGATAGCGGACATCGACACGACGCTGCGCGCGATGCACGAGCGCGGGGCGGACATCGGGATAATCTTCGACGGGGACGCGGACAGGATGTTTGCGGTCTCGCGCGACGGGCCGATCCCCCCGGACGCTCTGCTGTACCTTTTCGCCTCCAACTTCGCGGGCGGATCCACGATAGTGGACGTCGTCGACGGCTCCTCGAACGTCGACTCCCTCGGCGAGGTCGTGCGCGTCGCTGTGGGCGACGTCAACATCTCCACCAAGCTCAAGGAGCTCTCCGGCAGGGCGACCTTCGGGGGCGAGGGCTGCAGCGGGACGTACGTGTGGCCCAAAATGCACTACTGCCCGGACGGGATCTACAGCGCGGTGAAGCTCCTGGAGATGGTCTCCAAGGCCGGGCCCCTGGACAGGCTCGCGGCCGCGGTGCCGAAGACCTTCCTGAAGCGCGAGAAGCTCTCGATTCCAAGCGAGCTCAAGGGCGTCGCGATGGGGAACGTCAGGAAGCGCCTCGATCCGTCCTGGAAGGTGAACACGATAGACGGGGTGCGCGTGGATTTCGACGGCATCGGCTGGCTCCTCATACGCCCGTCGGGGACCGAGCCGTTCCTCCGGATAACCGTCGAGGGGAAGGACGAGGCCGCTGCGGACCACCTGATAGAGCAGGCGAGGAAGCTCTCCGAGCCTTAAGGCCGCGCGGATCGCAAGAAGAAAGGCTCTTAAATCAGCCCCGGCTCGGACAGCCATGCCGATAAAAACCGCAGTCGTCCTCGCCGCGGGCGAGGGCACCCGCCTGCGCCCCCTCACCTACACGCGCCCCAAGCTCATGATCCCTGTCGCGGGCAAGCCGTTCCTCCACCACATGCTAGCAGAGGTCGCGGAGGCGGGGATCAAGCGCGCGGTCGTCGTCATAGGCTACAAGGGCGAGCTCGTCAAGGGCTACCTTGACGCCCACGCCAAGGAGATAGGCCTGAAGATCGAATACGCCTGGCAGGACAAGCCCCTCGGGACCGGTCACGCCTTCGCCGCCGCCGCGAACGCCGTGAAGGACGAGCGGTTCGTCGGGATGTGCGGCGACAACTTCTACCCTGCCAAGGACGTCGCCGCCTTCGTCAGGCGCGCGGAGAAAGAACAGAATTTCCTCGTGGGCGCGATCGAGGTCAAGGAGCCCTGGAGATACGGCATATTCTCCGTACAGGGCGAGCGGGTGACGAGGGTCTTCGAGAAGCCGGCAAATCCCCCCTCAAACCTCGCTAACACCTCCCTCTACGTCTTCGAGAGAGAAATGTTCGAGAGCGCGAGGAGGCTTTCGCGCTCGCCGCGCGGGGAATACGAGATAACGGACGTCCTGCGTGTCCTCGCCGGACGCAACCGGCTCAAGTTCCACAGGCTCTCCTACTGGAAGGACCTGGGCAAGCCCTGGGACGTCCTGGACTTCAACAAGAAGTTCCTCGAGGGCCTAAAGGGCAAGATCAGGGGCGAGGTGCGGCGCGGCGCGCACCTGGAGGGCGAGGTCTTCGTGGGCAAGGGCGCGGAGGTGCTTCCCGGAGCCTACATCCAGGGGCCCGTGTGGATAGGCGAGGACTGCGAGATAGGCCCAAACTGCTACCTGAGGCCCAACGTGTCCCTCGGTGAGAAGACGGGGATAGGCCAGGCGGTGGAGATGAAGAACTCGGTGGTCTTCGGCCGCACCAACGTGAAGCACCTCTCCTACATCGGCGACAGCGTCATAGGGGAGGGCTGTAACATAGCTGCCGGGACGATAACAGCTAACCTGCGCCACGACAAGGGCAACATCAAGATGGTGATCAAGGGCGAGCTCATGGACACCGAGAAGAAGAAGCTCGGGCTCATAATGGCCGACAACTCGAAGACCGGGATAAACAACTCGATATTCTCCGGGAAATGCATCGGCCCCAACAGCTGGACGGACGTCGCGGCCGTGGTTGACAGGGACGTCCCGCCCAACTCCTTCCTCAAGCGGGACGGCAGGATCCTGGAGATGCGCGCGTTTTCCGCCCCGGCGGCCAGCAAGAAGTGAGAAAAATTCCCGGAAGGACCGGGAAGAATGCGTCGGTATTATAAGAAAAGGAAGCGGTAGCGTGGAATGTGTCGGGGGAAAAAACTCTCACCCACAGCAGGCGTAGCCGCGCCCCAAGCGGGACGGAGCCGCAGCATTCTTCTTTCCCAATAGCTGCGAGATACGTCGAGGACAAGCTCCTTGACGAGATATTCCCGGAAGGCATCCCGGACGAGCTCGCCGGGTTTCTGGCCGAGGAGTCTAGGTATTCCAATCCGCTCTCCTGGGACAGCGGAGCGGGCGGGGCGGGCAAGAAGAGCGGTAGCGTCGGGGTGAGGCTCGTCCTCTCGCCCGAGGGCAAGAACCCTTATGCGATCTCGGGCCAAGACCTCCTTTCGGACTGCTACGACGCAAGCCTTGATATAGGCGAGGAGCTGATAATGAGGCCGGCCATCCGCTACCGCGCGGACAGGGACGGATGTATGGAGCTCTCCCTTTCCTGCTACTACCAGGAGGGCGTCCCGAGGCAGTCCAGGGGCGAGGCGATCCGCGCCCTGAGGGCGTGCTGCACGGAGCTCGCCGGGCGCCTGGGAAAATACACGAAACCCTAGAGAAGCTCCTCGATCCTCAGCAGCCTGTTGTACTTGGCCACGCGCTCGCCGCGTGCGGGCGCCCCGGCCTTCAGGTAGTCCGCGCCGATCGCGACGGAGAGGTCGGAGATGAAGTCGTCCGTCGTCTCGCCCGACCTGTGAGAGACTATCACCTTCCACCCGCTTTTCCTCGCAAGCTTCCCGGCGCCGATGGCCTCCGTAAGCGTCCCTATCTGGTTGACCTTCAGGAGGAGCGCGTTAGCGGACTTGTTCTCGATGCCCGCTTTCATCCTCTTCGGGTTCGTAGCGAAGAGGTCGTCTCCGACAACCATCCTCCCGGCGCCGGCCTTCGAAAGCAGGCTCGCGAAGCCGGGGAAGTCGTCCTCGAAGAACATGTCCTCGAGGTAGACGAGCCGCGGGAACTTTGCGATGACGCCGAGGTAGTGCTCCATCAGGCCGTCCCTATTAAGGACCATCCCGTCTATGCCGTACACGTGCTGCTGGTTGTTGTAGAAGCTCGTCGCCGCCGCGTCCATCCCTAGGAAGACCTTGCCGGAATATCCGGCGGAATCGATTGAATCCGACAGCAGGGCGAGCGCCTCCTCCGCCGTCCCTATCGGCGGGGCGAAGCCGCCCTCGTCGCCGACGTTCGTGGCGGACGGCCCGTGTTTCGCTATGAGTTTGTCCTTCAGGACGTGGTATATTTCAGAGCCCGCGCGAAGCTTCTCCGAGAACGTCCTGAACCCGTCCGGCACGAGCATGAACTCCTGTATCGCGAGCTTCCCGCCCGCGTGCTTGCCGCCGTTTATCACGTTGAAAAGCGGGGTCGGGATCTTCCAGCCGGGCCCTAGCGACGCGTAGAGCTCCTTCTTGCCGGCGATGGCGCGGGCGAGCGCCAGGGAGACCGAAAGAATCGCGTTCGCGCCCAGACGCGACTTGTTCTCTGTCCCGTCGAGGGCGATCATCGCGCCGTCGATCTTCTTCTGATCGGCCGGCTTGCCTCTGACTGCCTTCGCTATAGGCCCGAGGACATTGTCGACAGCGAGGGTGACGCCCTGGCCCCCGTAAGCCTTGCCCTTGTCTCGGAGCTCGAGAGCCTCCGCGGAGCCCGTGCTCGCCCCGGACGGGACTGCCGCGCGTCCGAAGGATCCGTCCGAGAGCATGACTTCCGCCTCCACCGTCGGGTTGCCGCGCGAATCCAGGATCTGCCGTGCGAAGACCTTCTTGACTGTCTTGCGAGCCATGCCGCCCACAGATTGCCTGGCCGGATATTTAACGGAATTCTCCGGCGGGCGCTCCCGCAGGCTTTCCGGGGCGCCTGAAAAGCCCCCTACAGGAAAGGCAACCTAACTGGGCTTTTTAGTCGGTTGTTTAATCATATTCAAGTAGTTAACTTTATAAAGAGCCTGGCTAAAACAGACACCATGAGAATGAGAGGAAAACACGTTGCACTGGTGACCGCCATGACGGCGGCGGCGCTGGCTCTTGCCGCATGCAGCGCGTCGCCGACGCCCTGCGACAAGTACACGGAAACCGGGGAAGTGGGGAGTGGCGCTTCCCTCGTGCACGAATCGGTGAGGATCTGGCCCGTCGGCCAAGGACTTGAGGACGTCCTGCAGATGCCCTACGACATCAGGGCGTGTGCTGTCACGGGGGCTACTCCGGCCGAAATCGGCGAAGTGTGGCTCAACGGCGAAGGGAAGGGCCCCGTCTTCTCCGTCTATGCAGCGGACAAGGTTGAGTTTGCTATGCCCGCGGCGGCTAAGGTTGCCCAAGTCCTGGACAGCACCTACGGGAACACCCCGGCGATACCCTGCGTTAACAACCCGCAGAACCCCAGAGAGGGATTCTGCTGGGGCTACGGCGCGGAAAAGTAAGAAGAAGGGCTTTTTGGGCGGGATATCCCCCCTTTTTTTGTTCGGGCTGGCCGGGACCCTCCACGGCTTCCGGCCGGCAGATTTGCGCAAGACAAATCAACCCCTCGGTTGATTCATTTATCATCTCGTAGTAACGAATATAAAGCGGTTTTCGGATGGACAGCCCCCTGAACAAAGGACAGAAATTGCTCTACACGGGGCTTGCTGTCGCGACGGTTCTCACAACCATCGCGTGCGCGCCCGCAAGCGGAGGGGCGCAGCCGCCCGCCAGGCAGGAGCAGAAGAAAGACAGCCATGGCTGCTACAAGGGAAGGAGACTTGCGCGGAAATCCTCGCCCAGGCGGCCGGCCAGGGGGTCGGCCCCGGCAGATACGTCCTGGACACCCAGCCCCAGGGCCGCTACATGAAGGCATGCGTCGAGGCCGGGAATGGCTCCGCGCAGGTCGCCGCAGAGGCTTTCGGGATGACCGATTACCCGGGCGCCCACCTCCTCGAGGTGACGGACAGCCTCGCCGAGCCTATGATCACCAAGGCCAGGTTCAGCTTCGACAACCTAGCGGGCGCGGGGACCGCTTCCTGCAAGGCCGCGCCAGGCGATGCCAACTACGTTGTCTGCTGGGGCCCGAAATACGCGGACGCAGGCTTCCCAGTGGAAAGCAGGTGATAGGGCAGCCGACGGAGGGGGACGGCTCCCCCGCCGGCCCGCTGATTTTTCCTGCAAGCGTTATTAACCGGCGCATCCGCGGGGCACCTTTGTGAAGGAAGCCGGGAGAGGGGGCGCGGGCCCCTACGGCAAGTTCGGCAAGTCGTTTGTCTCCGGAAGGACCGTGCGCCTGCCGTCGGGGAAGACGATCAGGAAGCGCGTGCTCGAGAGGCCGGACTTTGCGAAGATAATGCCGGTCCTCCTGGACGGGCGCATCGTCATGATACGCGAATTCCGCGCCGCCGCGGGGAGGAACATCCTCACCTTTCCGGGCGGAAAGATTGAGCCCGGGGAGAACCCGGCGCAGGCCGCGAGGCGCGAGCTTGAGGAGGAAACGGGCTTTTCCGCGGGGAGCATCAGGCCCCTCGGCCCGCCGATCTTCAACGCCCCTGCGCTGATAACCGCACGGGGCCACCCCTTCCTCGCATGGAACCTCAAGCCCGGGCGGAGAAGCCCGGACATGGACGAGGCGGGCTCAAAGGTAGTGATCCTCTCGGAAGCGGAGTTCGTGCGCAAGGCGAGGGGCGGGGAAATATGCGATTCCTCCACCCTTGTCCTCTTCTTCCGAAGGAAGGACGGCTACTGATTTTTTTCAGAACAGCTTCCTGTTGGACAGGAGGTTCGCGAGGCCCGGCGTGACGAGCGGCTCGCCCTTCACGAGCGGATAGCCGAAGTTGAGCTTCACTATCTCCCCGTCCCCGAGGGGTATTTCCGCCCGCTGGACGAACGGTATCCTGGAAAGTGGCCGCCCCTTCGCTATCTCGCGCGCGGTCCAGAGCGCGCTGTCGATGGAAAGCTGCAGGCCTCCGAGGCTCCTCAGGCGCGCGCCCGGGAACCTTGAGGAGAGCAGATTGCCCGTCCTCCCCTTCGCCGGCCAGTCTCCACATATCCCGCCGATGACGACGAAGTTCTCCCCGTCTGAAAAGTCGTCAGGCTCCAGTATCTCGGGGGCGGCGGGATCGAGTAGTATCGGGTCGGGGAGCTTCATCTGCCAGGAATGCCTCCTCTCCGCGCGCGCTATCTTCCTGAGCTTCGCCGGCGCCCCGCAGATCGTCAGGCGCCCCTTGCCCGCCAAGCGCGACGCGTGCCTGTATTCGAGGAGGACCCATTCCGAGATCTCCTCGAAGTTCTCTATCGCGAAGGAGACTCTGACGGCCATTTCGCCCTTCCGGACGCGGGAACGATTTAAAAAAGGCCGCCCGCGGCCGGGCCCGCATGATGGACAAGGGGGGAAGGCGGCTGCTTTGCAGGAGGATAGCTGAAGCCCTCCTCGCCGCCCCGCCCGCGTCCGGCGACACGACGCCCCTCAAGATAGAGATCTGCGCCGAGTCCAAGGTTTCCGACGTCCCGGGAGACCCGGAGATACTGTCAGTCCTCACGCAGGAGGAGCGCGAGATCCTCCTCCCGGTCCTCAGGAGGAAGCCCGTGCGCGCGATATCGGGCGTCTCGGTGGTCGCGGTGATGACATCCCCCGCCCGCTGCCCGCACGGGACCTGCATCTACTGCCCCGGCGGCCTCGGGAGCCCCTTCGGCGACGTCCCGCAGTCCTACACAGGCCTCGAGCCCGCCGCGCGCCGCGGGGTGCAGGCGGCGTACGATCCCTACAAGCAGGTGGCCGGAAGGATCGCTTCCCTCGAGGCGATCGGCCACTCGGTCTCCAAGATCGAGCTCATTGTGATGGGCGGGACGTTCCCGTCCCGCGGCCCCCCTTACCAGCGCGGCTTCGTCAAGGGCTGCTTCGACGCGGCCAACGGCGGCCCGCCCTCCACGAGCCTTGCCGAGGCGATCGAGCGTAACGAGACTGCGGCCCACCGCCTCGTCGGCCTGACCGTGGAGACCAAGCCCGACTGGTGCCTCGCGCCGCACGTGGACGAGATGCTCTCCTACGGGACGACGCGCGTGGAGCTGGGCGTGCAGACCCTGGACGAGGGGCTCCTCGCCTCGACGAATCGCGGCCACGGAGTCGCCGAGACCGCCGCGGCCTTCCGCGCCGCCAAGGACGCGGGCCTCAAGGTCGTCGCACACATGATGCCCTTCCTCCCGGGCGCGAGCAGGGAGACGGACGTGGGGTCTTTCCGCGATCTCTTCTCGGATCCGCGCTTCAAGCCAGACGAGCTCAAAATCTACCCCACGCAGGTCGTGCGCGGCACCGGTCTGTACGGGATGTGGAAGGCCGGGAACTACCGGGAGCCGTCCCTGGAGGAGGTGATATCCCTCCTCTCGGAGGTGAAGGAGATGACGCCGCGCTCGGTGAGGATCAAGCGCGTCCTGCGCGACATCCCCTCCACGGTCGTCGACGCCGGGACCAAGAAGTCCGACATCCGCCAGATAGTCCTCGACCGGATGGCGCGCGAGGGGAGGACGTGTCGGTGCATCCGCTGCCGCGAGATAGGGCAGGCGATATACAAGCGGGGCGTGAAGCCTAGCCCCGCATCTATCAGGATGAACTCGGAGGAGATAGCGACCGCCGGCGGGCGGGAGGTCTTCCTCTCCCTGGACG
>DYHY01000001.1:51264-115015 GCA_020723935.1 Candidatus Micrarchaeum sp. | reverse complement strand
TTCGCGGCGCTCCTGCTCTGCCCGGAGCAGGGGCACGTCCTCCTCGTCGGCCTCCTGCGCCTGAGGATGCCGCAGCGGCCCCTGCGCCGCGAGCTCGAGGGCGCGGCAATCGTGCGCGAGCTGCACGTCTACGGCTGGTCCCTCCCCGTCTCTGGCGCGGCGTCCGACAGCCAGATGGCAGCTTCCGGGTTCCAGCACCGGGGCTTCGGGAAGGGTCTCCTTTTGCGGGCCGAGGAACTCTCCCTTGAGGCGGGCTTCCGGAAGCTTGCGATAACTAGCGGCGTCGGGGTGCGCGGCTATTACGCGAAGCTGGGCTATTCCAGGGACGGCCCCTACATGACAAAAAGGCTTAAATCGGGCTGAAATCACGCCGGAGGACCGACATGGCAACCACTACGACAACGGCGCGCGCGCAGGCGGGCACAGTCCAGCTTTCAGGCAAAGTTTTTCCGGGCTTTTCAGGGAAGCCCTCCGCGATAGACGCCAAGGAGTCGGTGTCCTCGGTCGCGAGGAAGGGCAGGAACTTCTTCGTCGTGACGGATGAAAAGAAGTTCTACGGTATGGTCCTGGAGAGCGCAATCCTCCTCGCCGAGCCCGGGGAGAAGGCGAAGACCATCGCGTTCAGCCCGCCGGTCCTCTCCGCGACGTCCACAGTCAAGGACGCCCTGGAATTCTTCGCATCCTCCGGCCTGCAGGAGCTCCCGGTCGTCGACAAGGGGAACCTCGTAGGCGAGGTGAAGGTGACGACGATACTCTCCGCGCTGGACTTCTCCAGAATAACGACGGACGAGGTCATGAACAGGCATCCGTACACGGTCGGCGATTCCTCCAAGGTCGCGGACCTGCGCGAGCTCATGAGCCGCGGGAGGGTGAGGCGCGTCTACGTCGTCGCCCCATCGGGGGACCTTTCCGGGGTCGTCACGCACAGCGCCATCCTCTCCAAGCCCTTCCAGAGGAAGGACGAGAGGCGCGTCTCCGAAGTGATGTTCCACGACGTCTTCTTTGTGTCCCCCTCAGACCCCCTGAAGAAGGCGGTCGCAGCGATGGTCAAGCACGGCGTGCAGGCCGTAGCGGTCGCCGACGGCGGTCGCCTCATCGGGGAGATAGAATGCAAGCACCTGATAAGGAAGTACCTGGACGCGCAGATGCCGACGAGCGGGATCTCCGTCCAGATAGTCGGCCTCGTGGGTCTCGAGTCCTTCGAGAGGGCGTCCATCAACGCGCTCATCTTCGACAGCATGAGGAAGCTCGGCAAGTCCCTGGGCCCGTCCACGACCAAGGTCGTCTTCAAGAGGATAGCGAAGGGCTGGGAGATAAAGCTCTCCCTCGAGCAGACGGACGGGAGGAAGACGAGCGTCGGCGCGTCAGGCTTCGACCCCCTTTCGGCGACATCGGAAGCTTTAAGAACGCTCGAAAGGAGGGTCCGCCATGGCTGACTCCGAGGTGGAGCACCTCCTTGAGAAGCTGCGCTACAACGAGATAATCCAGCTCGGGAAGGACCAGAAGCTCGAGGCGAAAGGCAACAAAGCCAAGCTCATAGCAGCAATCCTGGAGAAGGTTGACGAGGAGGACATCCGCAAGTTCTTCAAGGGGGCCAAGGGAATAAAAGTCGACATCGCCGAACACGATTTCGTCCCCAAGCACGAGATCATGAAGCCAGACGAGGTCTCCCAAGTCCTCGCCGAGCACCACTGCAAGATATCGGACTTCCCCAGGATGTTTGACACGGACCCTATGTGCCTCAAGATCGGAGCCAAGGCGAGCAACGTCGTGAGGATATGCAGGAAAAGCCCCACTGCGGGCCAAGCATACTATTATAGATTGGTCGTGAAGAGCATCTAGTATGCTCTGGGCGGGACTTCCTCTCTTTGGGAGCTTTTCGATCGAGAAGATACTTGTCATTTTGGCCATTCTTTTTGGCCTATTCTACCTCTCCATCCGCGTCAGGAAATACGCGACCTACCTGAAGGAATCGGGGGCGAAGGGCTTCGGGGCGACGATGATAGTCCTCGGCGCCCTCCTTTTCGTCGTGGCCCAGAGCGGGGTCTACAAGCTCTTCACGGCCGCCATCGCCAAGGAGACTTTCCTCAAGTTCGCTCTCTGGCTCGTCATCTTCGGCGTCGCCTTCATAGTCGTCGACTGGATCCTCCAGAAGCTCAAGAAGAAGGAGCTCCTGGGCCTTGAGGAGGAGCGCCGCGACTACATCACCCGCGTGCGCAAGGGGATAAAGATCGAGGACGCCGAGAAGATAGCCCTCGACACCGTCAAGCGCAAGTTCAACCCGCCCGGCCTCAAGATCATCGCCAGCGAGAAGGAGTTCAAGCTCTGGAACGTCTACCTGAAGGACGGCATCGGCAAGAAGTACAAGGTCGCCCTCGACGTTGAGGGCGAGGTCCAGACCTGGGAGACGATGGACGAGCTCCCCTCCTACATGGAAGGGCCCAACTGAAAGAGGCCCGCCGCTTCTTTCCCCCGAAAAGAGATAAAAGCCGCACTCCGAGCTGCCGCGACAGGAATGCGAAAAATCCTCCTTGCGACGGCGCCCTCGGCGGTAGACCGCGGGGGCGTGACAGCGTATCCCCCCATCTACCCGCCCCTGGGGATACTCTATCTCGCGGCCTTGATCCGCGCGAGGCTCCCCGACTGGGAGGTGAGGGTGATCGACGGCCAAAAGTCCGGGCTCAAGCGGTTCCTTTCCGAGGCGCGCTCATTCTCCCCCGACGCCATAGGGCTCTCCTTCCAGAGCCTCTTCTCCGGCGACGCTTTCGCCGTCTCGCGGATGCTGAAGGACGACCTTCCCGGCGCCGTCCTCATCGCCGGCGGCACGCACCCGTCCTACCTTCCGCGCGAAACCCTCTCGAAGGGCGAGTTCGATTACGCCGTGATGGGCGAGGCCGAGCAGACTTTCCCCGCCCTCCTTGCCGAGATTTCCAAGCCCGTCCCGCGCCTCGGCGGGATCGACGGCCTCGCATGGAAGGACGGGAAGGGCGCTGTCCGCATCAACCGACCGCGGGAATTCATCAAAAACCTCGACCTCCTCCCCTTCCCCGCCCGCGACCTCATGGACATCAGGTCCTATCCGGGCTACTACTACGCCCTGAGAAAGCCCGAGACCTCCATCATGTCCTCGCGCGGCTGCCCGTACAAATGCACCTTCTGCTCCAAGACATGGGATTCGGGAAACCCCGTCTACCGCCCGAGGAGCGCGGGGAACGTCGCCGACGAGATCGAGATCCTCGCGAAGGAGTACAAAATACGCGAGATCTACGACTGGTGCGACGAGTTCAACCTCGTGCCCAAGAAGGCGGTCGAGATGCTGAGGGAGATCCGCTCGCGCAATCTGGACGTCGCCCTCAAATCCCAGTTCCGCGCGGACCTGATGACGGAGGAGCTCGCCCGCGAGATGAAGGCCGCAGGCTTCTGGCTCGCCAACGTCGGGATGGAGAGCGGGAACCCGGCGACCCTGCGGGGGATAAGGAAGCAGGTAACGGTCCGCCAGATCATCTCCGCCTGCCGCAAGCTCAAGAGGAACGGCGTCAAGGTCCTCGGGTTCTTCATGGGCTTCAACGTGTGGGAGGAGCGGGGCAGGCTGCGCTACGAGGGCGTCGCGGAGTCGCACTCGACGCTGCGCTTCATCGGGAAGCTCCTGGACGAGAAGCTCATAGACTACTTCACCTTCTCCATCCCGACGCCCTATCCCGCCTCCGAGCTCTACCTCATCGCGAAGAGGCACTGCCTCCACTTGTATTCGGACGACGACTACCGCCGCTCGACCTCCCACGAGCCGGTCCTCAGACTTCCCGGGATAACCGAGGCCGAGATTCTGCGGGTGAAGAAGGAGGCGATGTCCTTGCAGGGCCGCGCCCTCCTTTCGGGGGGGAATTTCAACCCCGGGATGGCGGCCTTCTACGCGAGGAAGGCCGCGGAAGCCGCCGGAATCTTCGTCAAGGGGGCGCTCGCCCGCTCCCCGGGAAGGAAATAATCTAAAAGGCGTGCGTCCGCCCTCCCCTCACCAGATGGTCTGGCTCCCGACGTACGCAAGCTTCGTCCTCCTCGCGGCCCTCTCGGCAGCCTTCTTCGCGAGGAGGCGGCCCTCGGGGTCCTCGCCGTGTTCGTCTCCGCCGCTGCCATAGCGGTGGCCCAGGCGCTCGACATTTCTGTCATATTCAAGCTCGCTGTCCTGGAGCGTGTGTTCCTAGCGATACTCCCTGGCCTCGCCTTCGTCACGGTCCTCTTCCTGGACAAGATGATCTCCTCTTCGCGGCGCGCGGCCTCCAGGTTCGTGGCGATCCTCCCGGTCGCGTATTTCGCGGCGTTCTTCTCAATATACCTCCTGTCCGCTTGGCGCTGCCCGTCCGCCTGCGGGGACGGTCTCTTCGACGACGTGAACTCCCCGCCGGAGACTGGCTGGAAGGGCGTGTTCGGGACGTGGTACGGGAACGTCTCGCCCCGGGACGGGATCTTCGCGGCCCATCCGGACGCGGCCTTCGGCTCGGCGCTCAAATCAGTCGCGTCCCTTCCCGCCGGGAACTACCAGGTGCTTTTCGAGGATTCTTCCAGGGAGATTTACGGCGGCTGGCAGATCCCGCTCGTCCCGACCCTGACTGGGAAATGGGTCCTCGGGGGGCCGATGGCCTCGATGGTCATAGGGACGGGAAGGATCGCCAACTCCTACGACGGGACCGTCTTCGGCCGCCCCGTGAGCTCCTTCTCCCCCGGGGAGCTTTCCGCCGAGATCGGGAAGGCGAACGTGAAATATCTCTACGTCTGGAGCGGCCAGTTCAGGGACGCCCTTTCGGCGGATCCAGCGTTCGAGGAGTTCTTCGAAAGCCCCGCGGGGGGCGAGGCGAGGATCTACGGGTTCGTCCTCAGGGGCGCGGAGGAGAACTACGCGCGGCCCGCCGACAGCGTCTCCACGCTGAGCGCGCAGGCGGGGCGCTTCGAATTCCTCTCGTCCGGAGGCGTGAACAGCTTCGTTGTCCTCTCCCGCTATTCCCCGCAGTGGAGGGCGCGCGATTCGGACGGGAATGATCTCCCGGTGGGGCCGGCGGCAGGGGACATATTCACGGAAATAGTTCTCCCCGACGCCTCGCCGCGTGGTGCTCAAGTTCGAGGCGCCGGCGACGTCCCGCCTGGCTACGGCCGCCTTCAGCCTGACTGCCGCGTGCGTCATTTTCTATGAAGCCGCCGGAAGGCGAATTCTAGGGAGCCTGAAAGGCCGCCGGCCGTCCAGATGAGCGAGCGCATCGCGGACAGGGCGAGGAACCCGGGCCATCTCCGGGGACCCAGGCCCGCCTTGGCGGCCGACGCGAGCCACCCCATCGAAAGGACCGCGAGGATTCCCGCCGCCCAGGCCCGCATCCCGAAGGCGCAGAGGAGGGCGGCGCAGGATATCGCGACCGGCTGGAGCGCGAGGAACAGGCCCGGATGGACTGAAGTCGTGCCGCCGTGCGTGCGCCCCGAGAGGAAGAGTATCGCGTGGCTCCTGCCGTACTTGAAAGCCTCCCGCGCGAACGACCTCGCAGTATAGTTCTTCAGGTGCTGGGATGTCACGGCCGGGTCGAAATAGAGCCGCCTTCCGGAGCGCACGAGCCGGGCGGAGAGCTCGCTGTCCGAGCAGAACGAGAAGCTCTCGTCGAAGCCGCGCGCAGCCTTCAGGTCGGCCGTGCGAAGGAGCAGGTTGTTGCTGTCCAGCCACTTCGTGTAGCCCCTGGGCGAGACCCTGCCCTTCCAGTCCGCCCTCGCGAACTCGTTGAACGCCCTGCCCGGGAACTCCTCGAATGGGTCCGAGCCGCCGATCGCGGATGCGTCGGCGGGAAGCTCTCCTGAAAGCCTTGAAAGCCATCCCTTTTCCGGTATGCAGTCTGGGTCGGTGTATGCGACGAGGGGGTACTTGCGCTCGTCCAGGCCGAGGGCGAAGTTGCGCTGGCCCGAAACGGTGGACTTGTTCGTCCTCACCGTCCTCACGCGCCCGCCTAGCCCCTCCGCCTCGCGCACGGTGCCTTCGCTGGCCCCCTTCGCGAGCACGACGAAGACGGAGAACGGCGGGGCATTCTTCTGAGAGAGAACCGCCCGCAGGCATTTCCCTATCGTCGCCTCGTCCCTGAAAGCGGGGACGATGACTGCTATCCTGCCGCGCGGCCCCGCCTTTCTCCCGCCGCCGGACCTAGTAGTCCTTGCCGTAGAAATTCCTGTCCCACCTGTGCTTCTTGATTTCCGAGAGTTCGCCCTTCGAAAGCCTCATCCCGGAGACGGCCGCGTTGGCCCTAACGTGCTCCAGGGTCCTCATGCCCGGTATCACCGACGAGACGGCCTTGTTGGAGAGGCAGAACGCAAGGGCCGCCTGGGGGAGCGTCCTTCCCGGCTTCTCCAGAAGCTTCCTCAGCGCCTCCACCCGCCTCACGACCTCCGGCATCCGCTCGGGCGTGAAGTAGCGGCTCCTCCAGTCGTCGAAGCGCGTCCCCTCGGTGAACTTCCCCGAAAGCGAGCCCTCGTCCAGAGGCACGCGCGCGATTATCCCGACGCCGTTCTCGCGCGCCGCGTCGAAGAGCTCGTCCTCCGGCGACTGGTCGAAGATGTTGTATATCACCTGCAGGCTGTCGACGAAGCCGCTCTTTGCGAGCTTCACCGCCGTCCCGGGCGCGTGGTCGTTCACCGAGACGCCGAAGAAGTCGCATGCGCCCTCGTCCTTCAGGCGCGCGAAGGCCCTGCGCCACGCCGGCTCGTCCGTCCACCTGTCGCTCCACACGTGCAGCTGGAGAATGTCCATCTTGCGCCGGCCCAGGTTCTCGAAGGAGCGCATCCCCATCTCGTAGACGTATTCCTCAGGGAACACCTCGCCTATGGGCGCGTCGAGGCGTGCGGGCCACTCCCTGTTCTTGGGCGGGACTTTGGAGGCTATGACGACGCCCTTCTCGCCGGCGGTCTCGGCGGCGACGAGGCTTTCGCTGTGGCCGTTCCCGTAGACGAAGGCGGTGTCGAAGAAGTTCATGCCGCACCCGAGGGCTTCCTGCAGGGCGAGGCGCGACGTCGCGTCCTCGGCCTTCCACATCCCCTTGCCTATCCCCCAGCAGCCGAAGCCGATTTCCGAGACCTTCAGGCCGGTCCTTCCGAGAGCGCGCCTTTCCATGCCCCCGTCCGCTCGCTGGCCGGATTATTAACTGTTATTGCCGCCCCGGGGGCGACCTCATCTTTCCGTCGAGGGGAATCCCTCCGGCTCGCAGGGAGCCGCCTGCGCTCCGGACGCCTCCTCCCGCCAGCCTGCCGCAAGGGCCGCGAAAGCCGCCCTCTTGATTGCTTCTATGTCCGCTATCTTCCCCCTTCTCCCCCCATTGGCCGCGCCCGCCCCTTTTATTTCATGGCCCTGAATGGGCTTGCGAGGCGCCATTTACCGGCTTTGCCAGGGCGTCCTGCCGGGGAACGGCGGGAGGAGAAGAGCGCGAAAAACTAATTTAAAGGCGCGGCCGGGCGCATCCGACGACGATGTCTTCGGAAAACACCCCCGCAGAGGATGCGCGCAGGGAGGAGAAGGACGGCGGAGCCGCAGGAGCCACAGGAGCCACAGGAGCCACAGGAGCCACAGGAGCCACAGGAGCCGCAGGAGCCGCAGGAGCCACAGGAGCCGCAGGAGCCGCAGGAGCCGCAGGAGCCGGCGCGCCCAAAGCCCCCTCCAAGAAGCCGCGCTGGAAGACCCTTGTCCACGCGGGCGTCGCATTCCCTCCGCCCTATGCTTTCCGCGGCTTCCTTGTCAAAATCCGCGGGAAGCAATTCAAGCTCTCGCCCCTCCAGGAGGAGATGCTCGCTTCCTTTGCGAGGAAGAAGGGCACGCCCTACTGCGACGACCCCGCGTTCGTCGACAATTTCCTTTCCGATTTCGCAAAGACCCTCCCGCCGGAACTCCAGCAGGGCCTGGGGATCGGCGAGATGAACATCTCTGAAATCGAGAGGGCGCAGGCCGAGGAGCGCGCCGCGGCAGCGGCGGTGACCAAGGAGGAGAAGAAGGCGATCGCCGCCGAAAGGAAGGCCGCCCGCGAGAAGCTCAAGGAGAGGTACGGCTGGGCGCAGGTTGACGGCCAGAGGGTCGAGCGTGCGGGATACGTCGTGGAGCCCGCGGGGCTCTTCATGGGCCGCGGGCAGCATCCCCTGCGCGGGCGCTGGAAACCCCAGGCGTGCGCGGAGGAGATAATACTCAACCTCGGGGAGGGCGCGCCCGTCCCGCCCGGGAAATGGAAGGCGGTCGTCCACGATCACACGTCGACGTGGCTCGCGTCATGGATCGACGGCCTCACCGGGAAGGAGAAGTACATGTGGCTATCCGAGCTCTCGCGGATCCGCCAGGAGAACGAGATGGCCAAGTACGACAAGGCCCGCCTGCTCTCCAAGAAGATCGCCCAGGTGCGCTCCGCGATAAGCGGGTCCCTGCGTTCCAGGGATGCCGAGACGAGGAAGCTTGCCGCCGTCGCCTACCTGATAGACCGCCTGGCGATGCGCGTCGGCGACGAGAAGGAGAAGGACGAGGCGGACACCGTCGGCGCATCCACCCTGCGCGCCGAGCACGTCTCGCTCTCCGGCGGGAAGATACTCTTCGATTTCCTGGGGAAGGATTCCGTGCGTTGGCAGAAGGAGATATCGGTCGTGACCGAAGAGGACGGGCTCCTCGAAGCCTACCTGAGGGAGGCGCTCTCGCGCAAGAGGCCGCAGGACCCGCTCTTCGACGGTGTCACGTCCTCGCGCGTCAACCGCTTCCTCTCGTCCTGCGCCAAGGGCCTGTCTGCAAAGGTCTTCAGGACGTTCCACGCGACGAGCACCGTCCGGGAGTCCCTCGCCAGGGCGCCAGTCGACAGGTCCGCTCCGGAGTTCGAGAAGATCTACTGGGGCAGGATGGCGAACCTTGACGCCGCGAAGGTGTGCAACCACAAGCGCACGCCGCCCAAGGGGTGGGAGGATGCGCTCGCGAAGAAGAGGGAGAAGCTCGCGGGCCTCGAGAAGGGGCCGGCGGGGAAGAAGGCAGCGAAGCGGATAGGCAGGGTGAAGCGGGAGCTGGAGCTTTCCGTCGCCGTGCGCGACTACAACCTGAACACGTCCCTGAGGAACTACATCGACCCGCGCGTCTACTCCGCCTGGGCCAAGGCGATGGGCATGGAGCCGAGGAAGCTCTACGCAGCGTCCCTCCAGAAGAAGTTCTCCTGGCTTCCCGAGCTCAGGCCCCAGGAAAAGAAGGGGAAGAAGCCCCGGCGTGAAAGGAACGAGGCGCCCTAGGACAGGAGATCCGCGAGGGCCCCGCTCCCGGGCGGCCTCGTCCGGGAAATCTTCCGTCCGCGGCGCATCACCTTGAAGACGCGCGCCGACTTCCTTGAGCGCAGGATCCTGTACCTACTGCCCGAGATTTCTATCGCCGCGCAGTCGTCGACCGCCAGGCCCGCGCCCGGCGTCCTTCCAATTGTCCTTGCGATCGCCCGGTCCCTCCACACCTTCTCGCGCCTGTGGTGCGGGCTGAAAGTCGCCCACACGAACCCGAGGCCCGAGACGCGCATCGCCCTGCTGCTGGGCTTCGCCCAGAACTTCCTCGAGTCGCTCGTCCCGTACCTAAACCAGCATATCGCCCCGGCGGAAAGGCCGCAGAGGACGCATCCCTTCGACAGCGCCCCGGCAAGGAGCACGTCGATGCCCAGGCGCCTCCAGAGCCTGATCATCCTGAGGGTGTTGCCGCCCCCGACATAGATTATGTCCGCGATGGAAATCTTCCGCCCGATCTCCTTCCTGGCGGGCCTCCTTTTCCCCAGGAGGAACAGCACGTCCGTCCTGCAGCCCAGCCGCCCGCCATACACCTGCTTGAACGCCTCCCAGTAGCCTTCGGAATCGCCGCTGGCGGTGGGCACGAAGAGCGCGCGCGGCCGCGCCTTGCGCGAGAGCCCGACGATCCTCCTGTCTATTGGAAGGGTCTCTAGCTTCCCAAGGTCCCCGCCGCCTATCGCGACTATGCCGCCGCGCCGTCCTTTCATCTGAAAAAGACGAAGAGCAGCGCGTACGCGAGGGGCGCGAGGAAGATGAAAACGTACCTCGTCGCGAGGTCGAACTTCCTCGTCTTCTCGTCGTCCTTCTCCTTGCTCACCTTCAGGAGGGCGATGCTATTGAGGAGGGTGAGGATAAGTATCACGTACGTGACGAGCATGAACCTGTCCGCGAACGTTAGGTAGCTCACGGGCGGGAGCTGGCTCGATATCGATATGTGGTACATGACACTCGCGACGAGGCTGGACATCGCGACGGTGAGCCTGGTCGACGCGTCCTTGGGGTCAAGGAGGAAGGCGAAGGAGGCCGAGAAGAGGATGAAGAGGACGGGTAGGAACGTCTTCATGACGGCGCTCATTATTATGCGCGTGAGGCCTATTGAGAAGACGTACTGGCTGTACGTTTGGCCGTAGACCGGATAGTCGTGGTCGCGGGTCGTGGCGTTCCAGCCCGATATCTTCCAGCCGGTGAAGGCGATCCCAGGGTCTATCCCGCTCTCCGCCGTGTCGGGCTCGAAGAGGACCTCGGTGCTGTCCCTGTTCTTCTCCTCGATGAGCATCTCGATCCTCTGGCTGTCGAGCGGGAACTTCTTGAGGTCCGGCGGGGTGACGAGGCTCGCCTGCACCCGGTAGAACGTCTCGTTGTCCTTGTCTATCATCTTGTCCATGCTGTCGGCCTTGCCGTTCATGAACTCAAACCTCAGGTCCTTGCAGTCGCCTGCGGGGCACTTGAAGCCCAGGTAGAAGTCGGCCGAGAAAGCCCCGTTCTCTATGCTGTACTTGCCGATGTTGAGGATGTAGACGCTGACCTGCACCCTGCCCGGCTCGTCACCCGCGGGGAACGCCGGCGCCGCGACGAGCGCGACGATTAGGACTGCCACAAGGGCCGCGAAAAGCACATACCTAGGTCCTGCCATGATTCGGCGCAAGCCCTCCTCTGACCCTTCTTAAAGTTTTTCCAAGGGCCTATTTGGACGTCATGAACCCGACGCCGAGGAGGACCAGGCCCGCCGCGAAGAGCCCCGCCTTGAAGAGGAAGCCGCCCCCGAGGGCCCACGGGAAGACAGCGAGGATGCCCCCGAGGACCATGAGGATGACGGGAAGCGACAGGGGGCTGCTCGGGATTATCTTCTTGGGCTGCTGTTGGGGCTGCCCTGCGCCGGGAGCCTGCGGCGCCCCGCCCTGGGATTGTTCCTGTGCTTGCTGCTGCTGCTGCTGCTGGGCCTGCGAAGATTCATCCATTGCCGCGCACACCCCTCCTTTTTCTCTTTAATAAGTTAATCTTTGCAGGTCACTTCTTGAGGAGCCGCTCGTTGTCCTCGAAGCCTTCCCTTATCGAGCACACGATCTCGCGCTCCTTGCCGGTGCTGAACTTCTTGTGGCTGTAGAGGTCGGAGAGCGCCTCCCTGTACCTGTCCTCGATGAGGTAGTAGTTGTCCAGGAGTATCGCGTCTATGGCCTTCCCCTCCTCGGCCGTCCACCTGAAGGTGTCCTCGCCGGAGTTCTTGTTCGTCTTGAGTACGAGCATGAGCGGCCCGTAGATCTTCCCCAGGCGCGACCTGGCAGTCTCCCTCGCGCGGGCCCGCCTGAAGGAGTACTCCTAGTAGCCTATCGACCCGACCACCCCGATGAGGGCGACGGACGCGCCGATGATGCTGCCGAAGAGGATGTCGGGGACCACCGCGCATCCCCCTAGTCGGTCTCGATCCTGGGCGCCAGCACGAACTTGAGCTGCAGCGTGTCCGTGACGGCGTACTCGACTTGTATTGGGAAGTCGGTCTTGAACTGGAGCCGCACGTTCTCCGCCAGCTTCGCCCCCTTGAGCATCTTCTTGAGGTAGTCGACGGCGTAGCGCGCCTTGGCCGGGGCTTCCGCGGAGATCTCGACGAGCGCGTCATCCCGCCCCTTCTCCAGCTCCAGCGTCGACTTGCCCATCTCGCCGGCCGTCTCCATCGAGAACCTGGTCTTGTCGGCCATGAGGATCACCGAGTCGGAGAACACCTCCGCGTCGGAGACGCCCTGCGCGAGGACGTCGCTCCTGAGGACCGCCGTGGCCTCGAACGTGATGTTGGGAGGCTTCCTCCCCTCGGACGGGTTGTTGAGGAGGGGGATCTGGAACCGCCTCGTGCTGTTGTCCCTGAAGACGAGGGAGACGTTCGCCGCGCCCTTCTCCATCTTTATCGTGACGGCGTCCGAGGAGCCCGCCTGCTTCATCACCTGCATGAGGCGCTCCATGTCCACGCCCACGAGCGTCTCGTCCTTGAGGCTGTACGTCTCGAAGGCCGGGACGAGGAACTTGAATATCACCATGCTCACGTTCGCCGGGTCCATCGCCGAGAGGAACAGGCCGTCCTTCGTGAGCTTGAATGACACGTCCTCCTTGACTATCTCGTAGACCGCAGCTATCGCGTCCTTCAGCAGGCCCGCGCTCTTGAGCTTCCCTTCGAACAGGACGGTGGCTCCTTCAACCATCTTCTAGTTGCCTCCGAGGAGGCTCTCCGCCCGCTTTATTAAGTCTTGCGGTAGGGCCGTCTTGGGATGCTTCCTGATTATCTCGCCGCTTATGTCGAAGGACCCGCCGTCGCGCGGGACCACGAGGCCCGTCACGAGGATGTAGTCGCCGACCGAATACTCCTTCTCTATCCTCTCGATGAGGTCAAGGTTGTCGAAGAAGACCTCGGCCTTGCCATCCGACCCGTCGTCGAGGACGATCGCCCCGTTCCCCGCCTTCTTGGAAACCGTCCCGACGAGCCGGACGCGCCGATCACCCGCCGGGGAGATGCCCCTTATCTTCCTGTGGATGGCGGGATTGCGCCTCTTCATCTGCTGGGACTGGGAACCGTCGCTCATTCCGCTTCCTGATGACTCCTCTTCGCCTTCGGCCACGCCAGGCGGGTTTGCGGCAAAGTTTAAAATGGTTCCCCCCCTCCCCGCGCCATGGTTGACCTGGTTTTCTCGGAAAGGAAGGCTTCCGCTGCGAAAGGCAAGAATCCCCTCGTCTCGCTCGTCCTGCACGAGGAGTCGGCGGACGCCGGGAAGGCCCTGAAAATCACCCCCTTGGGGCCCCACGAGTTCTCCGTGGGCCTTGGGGATGCCAAGAGCCTTGACGCGGAGGCCGTGAGGCGCGCGGCGGGAAAGGCGGTGACGTACGCCCAGTCCGTCCTCCAGAAGGAGGACCTCGTCCTCTCGCCCAAGAGCTCCAAGAAGCTCCTCGCGAGCAGGCAGCTCCTCTGCGCCTTCGTCGAGGGCGCGATCCTCGCATCCTACTCCTTCGTGAAATACAAGACTTCCAGCGACGGCGCCTCTGGCGGCGGGAACGGAAACGGTAAGGATCAGGTGTTCCTCAAGACGGTCCACCTCCCGGTGCCGAGCTCGCCCGAGATTGTCACGGCGAAAGCCGTCGCCGAGGGGACGAACTGGGCGAGGGAGATCCAGAACGAGCCGGCGAACGTCGCGACGCCCACGATGCTCTCGCTCGTCGCGGCCAGGGAAGCCAAGGTCCTGGGCCTCTCCTACAAAGCGTACTCGCGCCAGGAGCTGGAGAAGATAGGCTTCGGCGCGATGCTCGCGGTTGCCAAGGGCAGCGCCGAGGAGCCGAAGCTCATAGTCCTCGAATACGTCCCCAAGTCCGGGATCGCCAAGAGGAAGGTCGCGATCGTCGGCAAGGGCGTGTGCTTCGATTCCGGCGGCATCTCCATCAAGCCGGCCAAGGCGATGGACGAGATGAAGTTCGACAAGAACGGAGGGGTGGCAGCGCTCGCCATCGTCCGCCTCGCGGCGCTCCTAAAGCTCCCGATGCACATCGTCGCGATCGTCCCGGCCGTCGAGAACATGCCCTCGGGGACCGCGACGAGGCCCGGGGACATCGTGAAATCCTATTCGGGGAAGACAATAGAGATACTCAACACCGACGCGGAAGGCAGGCTCATCCTCTCCGACGCTCTCGCCTTCGCGTGCAAGGACCACAAGCCCGACGTTGTGATAGACCTCGCGACGCTCACCGGCGCGTGCGTCGTCGCCTTGGGCGACGTCGCCGCGGGCCTCTTCTCCAACGACGAGGCCCTGGCGAAGGATCTCTACCGAGCGGGCCTCGAGAGCGGCGAGCGGCTCTGGGAGCTCCCCGTCATGTGGAAGGACTACGACGAGAAGGTGAAGAGCGACATCGCCGACCTCAAGAACCTGGGCCAGGAGGGCCAGGCCGGCGCCACGGCGGGGGCCAGCTTCCTCAAGGCATTCATAGACGATCGGAAATGGGCCCACCTTGACATCGCGGGCACGGCTTGGGCGACGTCGCCCAAGCCCTACCTTTCCAAGGGCGCGACCGGCTTCGGGATACGGATAGTCACGAGATACCTGCAGGAATCCGCCGGCAAGGCCAAGTAGGGAACGGGAGGACCTCCGGCGCCCGGGAAATGGTGGACGTCTCCTTCGCAAAGGCAGGGCGCTCTTCTCCCCCGTCGCCCGGCCCCTGCGCGCGCCTCGTCCTTCTTGAGGAATCCGGCGAGCACGGAAAGCTCCTAAGGGTCCTTCCCACGGGCAGGCTTTCGTTCTCGGTGGGCCTGGGCCCGCGCAAGGGGCTGGACGCTGAGACCGTGAGGCGCGCGGCGGGAAAGGCCGTCACCTATGCGCGCGCGGCCCTCGGCAAGGGGAGCCTTCGCCTCTCGGGCGACACCGCAAGGGCGGTCCTCTCCGACAGGAGGCTCGTCGCCGCCTTCGTCGAGGGCGCGATCCTCGCGTCCTACTCCTTCGTGAAATACAAGACTTCCAGCGACGGCGCCTCTGGCGGCGGGAACGGAAACGGTAAGGATCAGGTGTTCCTCAAGACGGTCCACCTCCCGGTGCCGAGCTCGCCCGAGATTGTCACGGCGAAAGCCGTCGCCGAGGGGACGAACTGGGCGAGGGAGATCCAGAACGAGCCGGCGAACGTCGCGACGCCCACGATGCTCTCGCTCGTCGCGGCCAGGGAAGCCAAGGTCCTGGGCCTCTCCTACAAAGCGTACTCGCGCCAGGAGCTGGAGAAGATAGGCTTCGGCGCGATGCTCGCGGTTGCCAAGGGCAGCGCCGAGGAGCCGAAGCTCATAGTCCTCGAATACGTCCCCAAGTCCGGGATCGCCAAGAGGAAGGTCGCGATCGTCGGCAAGGGCGTGTGCTTCGATTCCGGCGGCATCTCCATCAAGCCGGCCAAGGCGATGGACGAGATGAAGTTCGACAAGAACGGAGGGGTGGCAGCGCTCGCCATCGTCCGCCTCGCGGCGCTCCTAAAGCTCCCGATGCACATCGTCGCGATCGTCCCGGCCGTCGAGAACATGCCCTCGGGGACCGCGACGAGGCCCGGGGACATCGTGAAATCCTATTCGGGGAAGACAATAGAGATACTCAACACCGACGCGGAAGGCAGGCTCATCCTCTCCGACGCTCTCGCCTTCGCGTGCAAGGACCACAAGCCCGACGTTGTGATAGACCTCGCGACGCTCACCGGCGCGTGCGTCGTCGCCTTGGGCGACGTCGCCGCGGGCCTCTTCTCCAACGACGAGGCCCTGGCGAAGGATCTCTACCGAGCGGGCCTCGAGAGCGGCGAGCGGCTCTGGGAGCTCCCCCTCGGCTGGCCGGACTACGCGGAGGGGATAAAGAGCGATGTCGCGGACATTTCCAACGCCTCCTGGACGAGGGACGAGGACGCGATACTTGCCGCCGAGTTCCTGAGGACCGCCGTGTCGGGCGGGGCGCGCTGGGCGCACCTTGACATCGCCGGGATGGATGCCGCCCCAAAGGGGGGCGCGTATCTTTCCGCCGGCGCTAGCGGCTTCGGGGTGCGGCTCCTCGCCCGCTATCTTTCCGGGAAAGACTGAAGCGTCCGCCCTGCCCCTACTACTGGTACGCCTTCCAAGTGTAGCTACACTTGATGCACTTGTAGAACGTCGTCGCCGCCTCGTCGGCCGCGCGCGTCTGGAGCATCCACCAGATCGCCCCGATGTTCTTGCAGCGCGGGCACTCGACCGCGATCTTTGAGACGTTCTTCATCTCGCGCTCGGAGTCCACGACCGGTATCGCGCTCTCCGCCTGCGAGAAGCTCTTGGTCGTCGTGAAGCCGTCCCTGGAGACGTCCTTGGCCCCGCACTTCCTGCAGGCGATCTTGATCTTGCCGTCCTTGCCCTCGTCGACGGGAAGCATGAGCCCTCTGCACTTTTTGCAGAATTTCATCCGGTTCGGGGGACGTTTCCAGCCGTTTAAAAACCTTGTCCCGCGGGCGCCTAGCCGCCGAACAGCCTCGCGCAGAAGCCGATGCTCGTGCAGAACTCCAGGGGGATCACCTTGGCGTATCCTATGAAGGGTATGCGCAGCACCGCCCTCCCCTGCACCTGTTTGTAGGGCGTGAGCCACGGGTCGGCCTGCGGGTTGTGGTCGCCCTTCGTCCTGTAGTGGGCGGCCCCCGCCGAATCCTTCTGGACGCCAATTAGCCTGTGTATTATCGGGTAGTGCGCCCCGGGCGCGTTGAAGACGATGACGTCGCCTATCTTGAGAGTCTCCTGCCGCTCGCCCTTGATGACGAGGACGTCGCCCTTGTTGAAGCCCCCTTTTAGGGGGAAGGCGTCAATGTCGGAACGCGAGAAGCCGAGGCCCGAGAGGTAGGAGTAGTGGCTGGATTCGAGGGTCGCGTCGTGGACCATGCTGCCGCTCATGACGGCGACGAGGGGCGTCGTGTTCCCGAGGGCGATGTTGAGGACGTTCCCGATGACGAAGGAGAGGATGACTGCGAGGCCTATCCAGACCGCCCACTCCTTTATCTCCTCCACGAGCGGGCCCATTTTGAACGCCGGGCCCTTCTTCTTTTCCGCGCCGCTCATCTGGGGCCCACCGCCTTCCCGGGCCGTTTAAAACGCATTCCCCGCCCGGGGCGCACGGCGCGCCAGAAGAGGAGCGCGGCCAGGGACGATGCCAGGAAGAGCGCGAACAGGAATGCCGGGCCGGCTCCGAGGAAGGATGCGAGGGCGGAGGCTAGGCACGCGAAGCCTATGGGGCCCAGGTATTTCGTCGGGTTCGCCCTCTCCATCCCGAGGAGCGCGGCGCCGACGAGGGCGAGCGAGAGCGAAAGCGTTGCTGCCGCCATTTCGGATTTTATAGCCGGCCCGACTGTTTAAAAAGACGGGAGCTCCACGTAGCCGCACGATGGCAGACCAGCCCCCGCCCGCCGCGACCGCGGCGGCGTCACCTACCGTATCCCCGACGGACGCGAACTACTGGACCTACTGGGTCCACAAGCTCCAGGAGCTCTGGAAAAGGATGGAGGACCTGGAGGAAAGGATGGATGTGGCGGACAGGTCCGCGCGCCAGGCTGCTCCGGCCGCGGCAGCAGCCGCCGCCGTTTCGGCCGCACCCGCGAAGCCAGCCGAGCAGGAAGACGAGAGCGAGCCGCTCACCGAGCGCGAGCTCACGGTCTGCATGGCGCTCAAGGAAATAGACAAGTCATCGACCCTGGACCAGGTGAACTCCTACCTCAAGGCGACGAGGAGGATAGACGAGGGCCTGCGCGACACGCTGCTCAACAGGCTCAAGGGCGCAGTCGAGAAGGGGTATGTCGGCTACAACGAGGCGGACAAGACGTTCATCCTCGTGAAGCGCACCTTCGTCGTGCAGTAGCGTTCCCTCGGCAGTCAACCGTTAAATAGGGCGCCGGGCTCCCCCCTGCGAGATGGCGAAGGTTTCGCGTTCATTCGGCGGGCGGGGTTCCGGGAAGGGGGAAGAGGACGACGGGGACAGGATCTCCGTCGAGCCCGTGGAAATTGAGGACGGGCTGGTCCCCTCGGACCTGGGGGATTCCCAGAGGGCCGGGCGCCTGCGGGGCGACAAGGTTCTCGTCCCGGACGGGATCTTCTTCTATGAGCGCGGGGGCTTCGGCGAGCCGACGGCCGAGGAGGGCGCCGAGACCGAGCTTTCCGCCGAGGAGGCGCTCTACCTCTTCAAGAAGGGAAAGCTCTCAATAGTCACGGAGGACGGGAAGAGCGCGGCTACGATCGACGAGCTCCTCTCGAGGATGACCCGCGTCCTCCCCGACATATACATACGCTTCCAGGTGTACGCGGACCTCCGCGACCGCGGCTACGTGGTGAGGAGCGGCCTCAAGTACGGCACGCACTTCCGCGTGTACGACCGCGGCGTCAAGCCCAAGCGCGGCGAGAGGGAAGAGTGGGAGCACGCCAAGTTCCTCGCGCACGGGATACCCGAGTCCGCGGTGTACAGTATCGCGGAGCTGTCGCGGTTCGTGCGCCTCTCGCATTCGGTGAGGAAGATCCTGTGGCTCGCCGTGGTCGACGGGGAAGGGGACACCACCTATTTCCAGATAACCCGCGCTACGCCCTAAGCCAGTGAACGGGGCCTCATCGGAGGCCCGGTCTACGCCCCAGCCTCACTCGCTTCTTACTTGACGGGCTTTATCCAGAACGGCTCGGCGATCACTGGAGGCGCCACGCCGAAGTCGCGCCTTATCGCCGAGTCGTGGTATCCGATGAGCGGCCCCATGAGATCCGCCACGGAGTCGTCCGGCCGGAAGACGTCAAACATCCCGCCGATACAGTAGCGCTCTAGGAGGAAGAACTCCGCAGCCTTCTCGGCGGTCGGGAAGAGCTGGACATAGCTTGTGACTTCCTGCGGCGGCCAGACGCGCACGATCCCCGTCTGCGGGTCGGCGGCGACCTTCGGGGCTTCCGGCGCGATGCCCGCGAGGGCGGCGTACCAGCCGACGAAGTCCTCCGCGACGCCCACCATCGCGCCCAAGACGAGGGCGTCCTGCGCGTCGGGGATCTTGGCGCGCCTCCCTTTCTTCGCGATCCATTTCATCTCCTCGGAAAGCCTCAGCTCCTAGATGTTAAGCGCCTCTATCGCCTTGGGCACCGCATCGCCCCGCCCGTGAAGCAGGTGAAATTGTCCACGAGATAGAAGCCGTCGGGGCGGCCGGCTGCGTAGCGCGTGTCCAGGATTTCGGTGAGCGCCCCCTCCTCCTGGTAGAAGCCTATGGGCTCAAGAAGCGGGGACGAATGGACGATTATGCCGCCGGACGAAGAAGTAAGTCCCCATTCCTTCGGGGGATAATTACCATTTTATAAAAATGAACCTTTCCCGACGCAGGACACCCAGTCTAGAGTGAAAGCGAGCCGTCTTCCAGGCTCTTCAAGGCCTTCTTTGCAGGCAGGCCCTCGACAGTGACCCCCATCGAGACGCACGTCCCGATGAACTGCTTCACCGCGTTCTTCTTGTTCTTGAAGAGGAGGACTGTCTCCTTCTTCTCGAGGAGCTCGTGGATCTGCTTCATCGTGATGTTCCCGACAGTCTCCTGGCCCTTCTCCGCCTCGCCCTTGGCGCCGAGCTCCACCCCTATCGCCTTCTTGATGAAGGAGCTAGTGGGAGGCATCCCTATCTCAAGGGCGAAGCTCTTGTCGGAGGTGTTGACGACTATCGTCACCGGGACTGTCATCCCGTCGTACTGCTTGGTCTGCGTGTTTATCTGCGCGACGACCTGCCCGGGGTTGACGCCCATGGGCGCGAGAGCCGGCCCGAGGGGCGGTCCGGCGGTAGCCTTTCCCGCATCAACTAGAAGCCTGATTTTCGATGTTGCCATTGCGGGAAAGCCCCGAAAACGCGGCTTTTTATTGGTTTCCCTAAGGGTTTCTTGGGGGTTCCGGAGCCTTCGGACGGGGCTTGCCTACTTCTTCGCCTCGGAAACCTTTTTTCCGTACAGCTCCGTCGGCGTCACCCACTTGATGGGCGAGCTGTCGGTCACTGCGCTCTTCGCAAAGCCTCCGTACGCCACGGCGTTCCTCTTGACTGCCGTGTTGTTTATTCCCTCGTACCCGTTCTCATGGACGGTCCTTATCGCGCTCCTGACGTCGCCGACGGTGCGAAGCTCCCCTGTGTTCACCTCGTAGAAGTCCATTTTGTACGTCTTCGAAGGGTTGTTCTGGTCCGGGATGAAATAGGGCGCAGCAACGAGCCTTCCGTCGCCCGTCCTCACCGCCACGATCCTCTCGCCCAGCCTCTCGTGGAAGCGGGCGCGTCCCGCCTTGCTTATCCCGTTCGCGGTCTCGCCGCGGGAGACCGGCTCGACTTCGGTCACCAGATGAGTGGAATACGAGTTCACGTCGGAGCCTGCCGCCGCCGCCGCAAGCTCCCTCTTCCCGGCGTCGACGAGGGTGGTAGCCACGCCCTTGCGGCGGTAGTCGCGCTTCCCGTCCTGGACCCCCACGTACGAGAACAGGTCCACGTCCCGTGATGCCGAATCCGCACCCGAATAGCGCTCGAAGACCGCGGTGCCCACGACGTTCCCCGCGCGCCCGTCCACCCCTTTCCTCTGGGCGACGACCCAGACATACGCGTTGTCCCCGCTCTCCAATTCCTCCGCGACGTATTCGCGCATCTTGGCTTTGCCTTCCAGCTCCCCCGACTACACCCTTGTATGGTCCCCGACCGAGAAGTCCCTGTTGAGCTTGTAGTGCGCCCGCTTGAGAAGGGGATTGTCGGGATTGGTGATCCTCGTGATTATCACGTCCTGATTCGAATCGAACTTGCGCTTTGACCTCCGATATTTAGGGCTTTCAGGCTTAATAAAGTTCTACTACGTCCGAATGATGAACTTTATAAAAATGAACAGACCAACAGCCAAACTGAATGACGAAACAAATAAGGGCCAAAAAGAGGAAAACGGGCCGTTATTGCTGCGTCTTCCCCTCGTCGGACTTGTTCAGGTGCTGGATCACGCGCACCGCCTCGAGGGCGACCGTCACCGGGATCGCCACCGCGGATTCCAGGAACTCGATCGTGACCTCGCGCTTGCCCGAGTCAACGCGCGTTATCTTCGCCTTCTCGCCCTTGAACGGCCCCGAGACTATCTCAACGATGTCGCCCTTGTCTATCTGCACCTTCGTCTGCTTGGATTCCAGGAAACGCTTAATCTCGTCTATCTTAATGAGCTGGCGCACTATCCCGCGCACGTGGTTTATGCCCTGCACCGCGTTCTCGATCTCCGAGACGTTGTCCGCCTCCACGAGCATGTAGCCCTTGATTTCCTTCGGGAGGAGGACCGCCTTCACCTTGTAGTGGCCCGCCGCCATCACGGCGTCTATCTTCTCGAGGACCCCTTCCTCGCGCCCCACAGTCGTCCTTACAGCGTATATTACCGTCATTTCTCAATTCACCGTTTTCCCCTTCTTCCTACAATCCGACCAGCGTGAACACGAGCGTTATTATGAGGCCGATCGCGCCTATCAGCACGCTCCCGAGGCCCGTGAGCTTCGCTATCTGCCAGTATTCCTTCCAGGTCGGCCGCTTGGCGACCTTCAGGACCCTAAGATAGTCTCTTAATTTTTCCTTCAGCAAGGCTCTTCTCCTCCTTATTCCCCGCGCCCGTCCCGCCGGCGACGAACGATATCCCGAGCTCCTTCTCCATCTTGCTCTTCCTCTTCTGCTCGAAGATCTTCCCGCGCGCGAGTATCTGAGAAGTCTGTATCCCGGTGACTATCAGGAGCACCTTTATCGTCTCCTTCATGTTGTCCTCAACCCTCGCGCCCCAGATGACTTTGGCGTCCGGGTCAAGCTTCTCCGAGACGACCGAGACTATCTCGCGCGACTCCTCAAGCGTGAGGTCCGGCCCGCCCATGACGTTGACAAGGGCCCCCTTTGCGCCGGTGATGTCCACGTCCAGGAGCGGGTTGTTCACCGCGCGCTGTATCGACTCCGCGGCCCGATTGTCCGTGTCGCTCTCGCCGAGGCCTATGAGCGCGAGGCCGCCGTTCCTCATTATCGCGCGCACGTCGGCGAAATCCAGGTTGATGAGGCCTGCGCGCGTCACCAGCTCCGCTATCCCCTTGACGGCGTTCACAAGTATCTCGTCTGCGACCTTGAAGGCGGTCGCTATCGGGATGTCTGGGACTATTTGCAGGAGCTTGTCGTTGGGGATGACTATCAGCGTGTCGACGGTCGTTTCCAGCTTCGTGAGGCCCCCGGTCGCGTTGGTCCACCTGCCCTGCCCCTCCATCTCGAAGGGCAGCGTCACGACGCCTATTGTCAGGGCGCCCAGCTTCTTCGCTATCTCCGCGACGACCGGAGCGCTCCCCGTCCCGGTGCCGCCGCCCAGGCCGCACGTTATGAAGACCATGTCCGCCCCGGAGAGGGATTCCCTGATGTCCTGCTCGTTCTCGCGCGCCGCCTGCTCGCCCAGGGCCGGGTCCGCGCCGGCACCCAGGCCCCCCGTGACCTCCTTCCCTATGAGTATCTTCCTGTTTGCCTTTATTTTGAGGAGGTCCTGCGCGTCGGTGTTGACGGCGATCGTGTCCGTCCCCTGGATCCCGACCTCCATCATCCTGTCGACGCTGTTGCCCCCGGCCCCGCCGCAGCCCACAACCTTGATGACTGCCCGGTGGCTGAGGAGGGTTTCGTCCGGGTCGCCGCCGCCCTCTTGTTTTTGCTGCTGCTGCTCGGCCCTGCCGATCGCTGCCTGGATTATTCCCTTCATCATGGCGGGCTAGAACGAATATACGAATTTAACGCTTCTTATCTGCGGGACCAGGCGCTTGGCTTCGCCGGCAACCTTCTTCATGACCTCTGGGGGCATCGGGTGCGCCTCGGGGAGGGCGACCAGCGCCTCGCCTTCGGAGGGGAAAGACACGGCGTCGTTTTGCCCCTTCCTGGAGTGGAGGCGGAGGATCCCGAGGAACTTCTCCTTGGGGTCCGTGACGATCTTCTCGAGCGTGACCTCGTATTCCACCGTCTTGCCCGCGAGGGGGTGGTTGAAGTCGATCATGACGCGCCCGGCGCTCGCGGACTGGACCTTCCCGAGGAGGCCGTCGATGTTGAGGACAATCCCGGGCTTCGGGACCCTGTCACGGAACGCCTTCTCGGGCACCGTCTGGACCTTCCCAGGATCCCTCTGCCCGAAGGCGTGCTCGGGCGTAAGAGTCACGGTCTTCCTCTCGCCGGGAGCCATCCTGACGACGGCTTCCTCCAGGCCCGCCAGCATCTGGCCCTCGCCCACCGCGACGACCATCGGGCCGTATATCACGCTCTCGCTGAAGAGGCCCGCCTCCTTCGCGGCCGCCTCGTCCGTGAGGTCGAAGATCTCCTTGGTGTCCACGACGCGGCCCGTGTAGCTCACCGATACGAATTCTCCCTTCCTTATCGCGCCCTCGCCATCCTGTGCCATCGTGTGATTCTCTCCTCTCGCCCCGCCCTCCTCCGGCGCCATATTGGGCCAACTAAGCCGCATATGTGCCGCCTGAGAAAGTGGGCATCGGGAGCCGGAAGGCACTGTTTTTAAACTTATCCGGCCCCCTCGGCGCATGGAAAACCAGAACCAGGCGGCCGCGCCCGGCCGCGCCTCCTCACGCGAGATGAAGATACCCGAGAGCCTCCAGAAGGTCTATGCAATAGGCGCCGCGGGGGGCTTCACACCCTACGATTTCAGGATCCTCTTCTTCGATGCGGGGCGGTTCCAGCCCGAGGCCAAGGTGGAGGTCACGCTCTCGCCGATAGCGGCAAAGGAGCTCCGGAACTGGCTCGACAACCTCGTCAAGGACTTCGAGAAGAAGGTGAGGAAGATAGAGCTCCCCGGCGAGCAGAGCAAGGAGCCCCAGCAGAAGAAGGGCGCGGGCGCCTCCGCGGCGGCGGGATCGACCGCCGCAAGCTCGATGAGGATGTTCGGCTGATACCCTTTGGGCGGGCGGATAATACTCTCCGACATAGACGGGACGCTCGTCGACCAGATAGCTGCGCATAGGAAGGTAGAGAGGCTCCTCGTCTCGCGTCTCGTAGCCAAGGGGATATCGCGCGCCCGCGCGAGGAGGATTGTCTCAGGCATCTTCTTCTCGCCGGGGAAGGACCCCGACTACGACGTCGCCCTCTCTTCCCTCGGCCTCCCGCGCTACGCGCCGCTCGTCAGGAGGTTCTCGGCGAGCCTCCGCCTGATGCCCGGCGCGCGGGAGCTGATGCGCAAGAACCGCGTGTTTGTCGTCACGAGCGCGTTCAGGAAGTTCCAGGCCCCGAAGCTCGCGAGGTTCGGCCTCGTCCCAGCGGGCTGGTTCTCCTTCGAGACGCCGGGCTTTCGCAAGGATCCGGCCGGCGCGAGGATGATCGCAAGGAGGCTCAAACCCTCGTCGGCCGTCTTCTTCGGGGACACGACGGAGGACTGGAGGTTCTCGCGGATGCTCGTGCGCGCATGCGGCTGCCCGGTGGAGTTCCTCCTCGTCAGGGGGGCGAGGCACTATTCGGAGGAAGCCCGCTACCAGGAGTTCCCTGCCGCGGCGAAGATCAGGTCGGTTCGCCGCCTGCGCGCCCCTAAAGGGTGATGTAAGCCTCTTCCTCCATAACCATTTGCATGAGGAACAGGACGGCGCCTATCCCCACGGTCCACAGCTTCGGGAGCGCGGAGAGGGTGTCGAACTGCAGCCACCCGAGCAGGAAGATCAGGGCGAAGTATATCGAGACTGCCACGTTCCCGACGAGCCACGCGCCGCTCGAGCCGAAGTAGAGCGATATTATCCCGAGGACGAGGAGCGTCGCGATTATCTCCGTGAGGAGGACGGACGTCCTTACCGCGAGGACGAGCGTGATCCCTATTATGAGGACGCCGAGGAAGCGCCTGAGGGACTTGGGTATCCCCTGCAGGGCCTGGGGCGAGAGGAGGCATATCCCCACCGTCACGAGGAACGCGAGGCCCAGGTCGTACCAGACCGAGACGGCCGATGGGAGCGCGGTCAGGCTGAAGAGGGCTCCGAGGACGTAAGTCCCGAAGAGCAGGAACCACACTAGGGGATCGTCTATCGCGAAGAAATGGCTCCCGAGGAAGCCCTTGGCCTTGAGGCTTTCGACCGCCGTCTCCACCTCCGAGACAGCTATCCCGAGCCACCCGGCGACTATCGGATGGTGCTTCTTGTGCGCGCCGAACGAGCGGGTGTAGCCTAGGACCTTGGACTCCTTCTCCGTGAGCGCCCGCGAGGACATCGTGTGCTCGTAGAGGAAGAGGCTTGCGGGGAGGACGAGTATCGTGCACATCAGGGCGGCGACGAGGCCCGCCGCGACGTAGATCCCAAGGAGCCCCGTGATCTCGGCGGTGAACGCCGCAATCGCGAGGAACGTGAACGTCTCCAGGATGTAGACCCCTGCGACCGTCTTGCTGAGCTTTGAGAACGAGTCAAAGACGCTCGTCATTGCCGTCGCGGGCTTGCGCCTCTCGTCAATGTACTTCTTCACGAGGCTGTAGTTCACACCGGCGGCCGTGGCGAGGACGATGGACGCGTAGATTCCCTCGAGGGGAGATATTGTCTCCTTGAGGAGCCAGGCCAGGGCCGGGACGAGCGAGGCCGCGAGGACCGCCGGATAGAGGACGGTGGACGCCTTCCTGAAGCTCCTGAGCATCACAGTGAGGAGCACCGCGAGGCCGAAGAGTATTGTGAAGAAGAGAGTGACAGCCTTCCCGCCCTGCGTCCTGTAGATGGGATCCGACACCGCGAAGATGCCGCCCACGAGGAGGATGAGCGAGAGCACCATTATGGCGCGCCAGTGGTACGTCGCCTCACGCGAAATGGGGCCAATGAACCTGCTGTAGTATCTGTGCTCGATGGGCTGGTCTTCCATCATCATGCGGGGACCCCTCACGCCCCGCTTTTTATCTATTTGGCTCCTTGGGAAGCGCCAGGACCAGTTTCCCTTCCACCTTCCTGACAGCCTTGACGATCCCCCCTGGCTTCCACGCGCCGGCGCGCGCGGACGCTATCGCGGAATCGACCGCCTGAAGGTTCGAAAGTATCGCCTCCCCGGCGGCGGCGAGCCTCGCTGCCTCCTTCTCGGACTCCGCGATGGAGCGCTCCACCTTCTCCCTCTTTCGCTTCTCCCTCTCGGCGGCCGTCCTTTCCGCCGCGCCCCCTCCGCCGCCGGCCGCCGGGACTGCTGCCGGGGGAGAGCCGGGCGGGCGCGAGAAGAGCCGTGATATCTCCGAGACGACTGCCTGCGCCTCTGCGCCCGAAAGGCGCACCCCGTCCTTTGCGACATGCGCCCCCTCGCATATGACCCCGGAAACCTCCGGCCCGAAGCCGAGCTCGACCGCAAGGAGCCTCCCCAGGGGGACATCCCTTCCCGCCATGTCAGCTGCGGAGAGCTCCCCGGGCGACTTTGCCGGGCCCCTGGGAGGAAGGTATTTCTCGCCTAGGAGGAGCTTCCTTCCCGACCATTCGCGCTGGTTGGCGCAGTATCTTATCACCCCGTCCTTCAGGACGAGGAGATTGCCGTCGAAGACCTCCGCGACGAGCGAGGTGCCGTCGGTAAAGTCCGCGCGCAGGATCCTGTCGAAGCCCGTCTGGCCGCACCTCCCGACTATCCTCCCCCCGAGGAGCGCGCGCCCCGCGGTCCACGTTCTCATCCCTTCCGCGGGCTTGCCCTCCAGGAAGCCCAGTGTCCCTTTCGCGGCGAGGAGTATCCTCTTCCCGCCCAGGGTCTGCGAATAGAGCTCGAGGGCGACCGCTCCCATCTCCTCGGAAATCCATATCCCCTTCTGCACGCGCGAGCCGGGAAGGTTCTTCGAAAGCCATTCGCACGCGAGGAAGAAGTCGAGGCTGTTCATTTCTCCTCATCTTCCTCCTCAATTTCCCCCCCATCTTCTCCTTCCGCCGGGTCGCCTGCGCCCTCATCCTCTTCGGATTCGCTTTCCCCGGCAGGAGGCGGGCCCTTCCCTCCCTCTTCCTTGGCCGCAGAAGCCGGAGCGGCCGGAGCCTTCCCGGCCCGTCCCCTTTCCCTTTCCTCCTCGCGCGCCACCTCCGCCGAGACGCGCGAGAGCTCCCCGTCGATTATCGCCTTGTCGCGCGGGTCCAGCTTGTCTCGCAGCGCCGTGATGGGCTCGCCGAAATAGTCCTTGAACCTGTCGGTCGTCGTCAGGATCTTCGTCACCCCGCGCGACTCGGCGACTATGAGGCCGCCCTCGGCGAGGTTTCTCACCTGCTCATAGGCGCGGTTGCCGCGGATCTTGACTATCTCGCTCTGCTTTATCGGCTGGTAGAACGCGATGACCGCGAGGGTCTTCGTCTCTCCGTCCGAGAGGTCCGTGACGTTGGAGAGGCGCCGCACCTGGGAGAGGAACTCGTCCTTCACCTTCATCTTGTAAGACTCCCCCGCCTCGCCCCCCTCGCGGACGATCTCCAGGGCGCTCTCGGGATTGGCCGAGGAGGCCAGGTCCTCGAGGGCGTTCCTCGCCCTCGCGGGCGTTATCCCCGGGACCGCGCGCAGGAGCTCCTTTACCGTGAGGGCGCGGCCGGCCATGAAGAGCGCCGCCTCCGCAAGCTTCCTGTGGAGGTCGACTGCGGGCCTCGCCGTCCCCTCAGGGGGCTTGGCCTTCCCGTCCTCGGCCTTACGCGTCGGCTGCTGCGGCTGCTTGGCTTCCTGCGCCATCCTGCCCGCGCGCCTCCTCCGCGATGATCAGATGCCGGCGTATCTTGACAGGCCCGTTCCAGTCCTCCTGCTCTAGGTCTATCTCCCCGCGGTGCGCGAGGTAGAGGATCGTTATGAAGAGGAGCGAGAACTCCTTGTATTTCACGAGATCCGAGAGCTCTATCGTCTCACGCGCGTAGAAGAGGTCGTCGAGGACGACGCGCAGGTCCTGCATAACGCGCTCGATGTTGGTCGTGTCGATCTTGACTATCTGCCCGATCCTCTTCTTCCGGAGGAGCTTCCTCTTCTCGACCTCGAAGGCGCCCCTCAGGGCGTCGACGAGCTCGACGATCGTTATCTTCCTCTCGACGATGCGCCTCACCGGGAAGAGGTCGGGGACCTTGAGCATGTTTATCGGGATGACGCTCTCCTCCGCCCGCGCCTCGCGCTCCGTCCTCACCCGCTCCTCGGCAAAGAGCTTCTCGCTCTTGAGCTTGAGGAGGACGGCGGCGGTTATCAGCGCCTTGGCGGGGATGCGGAAGTCCAGGCGCTGCATCGCGCTTATGCGCTCGAGGTAGCGGGACGTGAGGACCGTTATGTCGATGTCCCAGGGGTTGATCTTGGACTCCTTCACGAGCTCCACGAGCTGCGAGTCCCATTTCTCCAGCTCCGAGAGGGCGAGCTCGACGAAATCTATCCCGATGCCGGGCGCGGATCGAGCCGCCGCCGGAGGATCAGATGAATCAGCCATTTTCGTTTGCGCTCTTCATTCCCTTGCTCCACGGCTGCCTTGGCTGGGTTATTAGCCTTTCCCAAACAGCCATTCGAAGAAGCGGGCGAGGATGTCCAAAAACCCGCCGCTGCACCAGGTCCTGACAACGGAGACGCCCTCCTTGTACTGCGGCCGCCCGCCGAGGTCCTCGTAGCTCACCGTATAGGCGACCGAGATGTCCTTGCAGGATCCGGCGGAAAGCACGAGGTCGTTCGTCTCGCTTGACCCGGAATCGGACTCGAAGCTCGCGGAAACGAGCCGCCCGTTGGCCACCTTGACGATCTCGGAGAGCCGCACAGTCCCTGGGTCCACAGTCTCCGGGAGGTCCACCGACGCGTCGGGCCTGGGTATCCTCTGCACGGCGCGCGTGATCTTCCTCTCCGCCCCGCCCGCCCCGCCGACGAAGAACTCCACGACGCCGCTGGAGGGCGCCTTGATAGTTATGGTCCTGCTCGAGCCGCCGGGGACGGTGAAGGTCTGGCCGTCCGTCCTGCCGGACACCGCCGTCCCCCCGGAGGACGATATCGTCGCGTTTATCTCGCCCTCGTAGACGAACTGCGGGACCTCTATGGAGACGGTCTCCGTGGGCTTGGGTATTTCGAGGTAGTTCCCGGTCGTGAGGAACACCGGCCCGTAGAACCCAGCGAGGGGTATCTCGGAATACCCCGAGGAGCCTATCGAGAAGCCCGCCCGCCTGCCGTCGGAGAGGCCCACTATTTGGTAGGAGCCGGCCGGGCCGCGGACCGCTACCTTCCCGCCGGAAAACGAAGCGGTCGCCCGCGGGGGCTTGTCGTGGACTTCTATCTCCGTCTCCATGCCCTTGCCCCTGCCAAGGACCCCTACCATCACCGGGAAGATGTACCCCGCCCCGCGCGCCTGGAGGACGTACCTCGCCTCGCCCGTCCCCGAGGGCGCGAGGATCAGGCCGCCGCTTCCGTCGTAGACGAGCTGCATGTTCTCGTCCTCCGGGACGTTGCCCGCCTTGTAGGTGAGGCCCATCTGCGGCGACGAGGGTATCCCGACCGAGCTCTTCACCGTCGCGGAAACGAGGACGTATTCCCCGGCGTTCGCCTTGTCGGGGGTCGCGGAGACCGACGTCACCGCCGCGTCCATCTGGTCGGCGCCGCGCGAGAGCACGGAGAAGGCCGGATGCGCGACGCTCCACTTTATGTCCGGGACCTCCCCGGTGTACGTGAACTTGCGCTGCCCCTCGGACTCCGCCGAGTCCATTGACGTGTAGAACTTGACGTGGCTGGCATCAACATACCCGAACTGCCCGAAGGTCGGGTCGAACGGCACCCATCCCCTGCCCAGGAAATAGGCCTCCGCCCAGCCGTGCGGGCCGAAGGACTCGCCCAGGCTCCTGTCCTGGGAGACGCCCCAGACGTATCCGTAGACGTAGCGCGTCGGGATGCCGACGGAGCGCGCCATCGCTATGAAGAGGTGCGCGAACTCCTCGCAGACGCCCGCGCGCTCCCGGAGGACCTGGTCGCTCGGGAGGCTCCTCCCGAAATACGACGAGTCGTACTTGATGTTCTTGTGCACCCAGGCGCCTATCCGCTCGAGGGCCTCGAACTCGCTTTCCGTGTTGCCGACGGTCTCCCTGGAAAGGGACACTATTTCCGGGGAAAGCCTCACCTTCTCCGAGCCGCCGACGAACTTTGCCACTTCGGGCGGGGCCTGGAACGGGAACTTCTCTGTGCCGTCGAAGCGCGCGCCTATGCGGCCGGCGGAGACGTTGCAGGAGTAGGAGAACGCCGGCGCCGGGGAGTCGCCTTCCCAGGAGAATCTCGCGATCCCCCCGGACGTCGCGACGCTGCACGAGGCCTGCTGTCTCTCGTCCGTCGCCGGGACTGCCTTGGTTGTGAACTCCATCGTCTCGAAGGGCGCGCCGGAGACGGAGGCGGTCCCGCTGAAGGATATCCCGAGGACAAGGGAGGACGCGTCGGAGACGGACGGCGCCCCGTCCGCCGAGAGGGCCGGATGCGCGAGGAGGGCCAAGACGAGCACAGCAAAGACCGAAGCGCCCCGGACAAGACGGGCGACCCCCGGGCCCTTCCCCCTTCCTTCCATAAGGAACCTCCCCCCGCGCTTCTTTTTAAAACAGGCCCTGCGCTCCCCAGTGCAATGCCGATCAACGCCGACGCCGCCTATTTCGTCGCCAAGGACAGATACGAGCGGGCGAAGATGCCGGCGGAAAAGATCGCGGCCCTCGAGGAGCTCATAAGCGCCGCGCCGACGCACAAGGGCGCCGAGAAGATGCGCGGGCAGCTCAAGAAGAAGCTCGCGGAGCTCAAGGCCGCCCAGATAGTCGCAGCGAAGAAGCGGGGAGGGAAGGCGAGCCTCTACGCGATAAGGAAGACGGGCCCCGCGCAGGTCGTCCTCGTCGGCTACCCGAGCGCGGGCAAGTCTTCGGTCCTCGCGGCGCTGACGAACGCGCGGCCGGAAGTGTCCCCGACGCCCTACACGACGAAGGTGCCCCAGATAGGGGCTCTCAAGTTCTCGGAGATGGACTTCCAGATGGTCGAGCTCCCCGCGATCGTCCCCGGGACCTACGACTCCGGCAAGGCGGGCGAGCTCTTCGGGTGCGCGAGGAACGCCGAGTGCATAGTCCTTGTCGTCGACGCGAGGAAGGCTCCCGAGCAGTTCTCAGGCCTCATGGACGAGCTTCGCAAGGCGGGCCTCGCCGGGAAGACCATCTTCGTCGTCGCCAACAAGTGCGACCTCATATCGTCGCTGCACATGGAGAGCTGCCCCTTCCCGGTCCTGAAAGCCTCGGCTTCCAAGGCGCGGGGCCTGGAGGGCCTCGCGGAAATGGTCTGGGCGTCCCTTGGGAAGATCCGCGTCTACACGAGGAAGGGCGAGAACACCGACAGGCGCCCGATGGTGATGGAGCCCGACTCCACCGTGCGCGACGCGGTGAGGATGATACACAAGGATTTCCTGGAGACCTTCCGCTTCGCCCGCGTCTGGAGGAGGAACTCGCCCCATTCGGGCTCGCGCGTGGGACTGGATTTTTCCCTCAGGGACGGCGACGTGATCGCGGTTTTCGGCTAGGGCCGCCCGCCGGAATTCTTTTTAAACGGCCCGGGGGGACCCTGACGGGGCTCGGAAAGGGATGGATTCTCAGAAGAAGGCGATACTTGTCCTCACGTTCCTCTTCTCCCTGGCAAGCTCAACGTCCAGGATCTTCCTCCCGCTCTTCTACCTCTCGCGCGGGATACCTCTGTCGGGGGTGATCCTCCTCCTTTGCGTGACCTTCGCGGTCCTAGGAAGCGTCCCCTTCCTCTTCATGGGGAAAAACACCCTCGCCCTCGGCCTCATGTTCTACTCCGCCTTCTACCTCCTCGCGCGCACGGCGCACCCTGTGATGATAGGCGTGACGTACGGCCTGTCCATGGCTTTCTTCTGGCCAGCGTACCACCGGCTCTGCTACCAGATGACGGATTCGGAGAACCGCGCGTCGTTCCTTGGCTACATATCCGCGATAATGACCGCGACGCCGATAGTTGGGGTCGTAGCGGGCGGGTTCCTCGCCTCCGTCCTGGGCCTCTCGAGGCTCGTGATGATATCCTCCCTCGTCTACTTCGCGTCGTTCTTCCTCGCAATGTGCTTCTTCTCCAGGGCGTCCCTCGCCCCGGACGAGGAGGGCGGGGAGGTTGACAGGCACGTGAGGTTCGCCGACAAGAACCTCCTCCTCTTCCTCGGGAGCTATTTCATAAACGGCCTCACGGACTCCGGCTGGCTCGTCTACACACTCTTCCTCTCGGCCCTCGCCGCCGGCAGCACCTCCAAGATGGGCCTAGCCTCCGCGTCGGTGACCCTTGTCACTGCCGCGATGTTCCCCGTCGTCGGCGCCCTCTCGGACCGGCTCAAGATGAGGCGGCTCTTCCTCCTCCTCTCCGTCCCCCTCCAGGCGCTCTGGCATTTCTCGCTCTCCATAGCCAGGACAATCTCCTCCGTCGTCGGGATGTCCGTCTTCTCCGGAGCCTCGCAGGCCCTGATGAGGACGGGGGACGCGCTCTACGCCGACGAGTACGAGAAGAAGCACCATCCGATGATGATAGCGATGCGCGAGGCGGCGCTCAACTCCGGAAGGGTCGCGCACCTCATGATCTTCATGCCCCTGATACTTGCGAAGGACTTCGCATCGTACTACCGCGCCCTCGCCCTGTGCGCGTTCCTCTACTTCTTCGTCTTCCTCGCGATAAAGGAGAGGCACAACTATGGATAGGCCCAGGCTCGTCCTCGCCAGCTCCTCACCAAGGCGCCTCGCGCTCATGCGCAGCTGGGGCTTGCACGGCTTCGACGTAGTCCCGCCCGGAATTTCCGAGGACATCGGCGAGAGGGACCCAAGGAAGCTCGTGAAGAGGCTCTCGGTCCTCAAGGCGAAGGCCGCGGCGAGGAAGGCGGGCGGCCCGGCGGTCATCGTCGCGGCGGATCTCGTCGTCTCCTTCCGCGGGAAGATACTGGGGAAGCCCGAGGATGCCGCCGACGCGCGAAGGACGCTTGCGATGCTCTCGGGCAGGACGAACAGGACGCACACGGGCGTCACGGTCCTAGACACCGGGAGCGGCAGGTCGCGCACCGCGTGCGTCTCGTGCTCCGTGAGGATCGCGCACCTCTCCCCCGGCGAGATAGCGCGCTACGTCGCGACTGGCGAGCCCCTGGACAAGGCCGGATCGTACGCCATAAAAGGGACCGTCCACGCGCGGGGCGTGCGCACGCTCTGCGTGCGCGGGTCGCGCTCCGCGATAATAGGCCTCCCCAAGCGCGAGACGATGCGCTTCCTGCGCGGGTTCGGCATCCGGCCGCGGGCTGGGCCGCGAAGAAGGCGCCCGTAGAGTGCCTCACTCACTCAATTGCTCAACACCTCAATTACTCACTGAAAGAAATGACCACTTATTTGAGTGAGGTACGAAAGATTTAAAAGGGGATTCGGCCGAAAAATGGACAATGCGCGCTAGTTTCGACTACGCGGACGAAAAAATGCGTTCCGTAGACGAGATTCTGTTCAATTACAACAAGGACAAGCCCACCGCCAGGCGCATTTCCAAGTCGGAGCTCCTGAGGAGGCTCCTTGACCTAGTGAGCAACGGGAAGATTCAGATGGAGAGGATCGGAGGAAATGAGAGGAAGTAGACGCGCGCTGGCCCTCGCCCTCCTGCTACCGCTCCTCGCCCTGGCCCTCCTCGCCTCGCCCGCCCTCGCCGGACCACCCAACTTCACTTCGACAGTCATATCCGGCGGCCTGCGCGTCTCCGACATCGTGAGCACAGACCAGGTCGTGCGCTTCGGATTCTCGACGGACCAGATGACATCCGACGCCGCGATAGAGAACATAACTGTGGATTTCGGCGGCTTCAACCCGTCGGGCGCGATACTCACCTCGCCCGCGCCCGACTGCCCCAGCGGGGCCGGATGGGACCTCAGCGCCTACAGAATAGAGAACAACACGCGCCTCGTGTGCTTCCGCAGGGACGGGTTCCTGGGCGCGCCCAGCGGCACGTCCCTAGTCGTCGCAGTCTCCTTCGACGCGGCGCAGTCGTTTGGGAGCGCCACCCCGATAAACGTCTCCGTCGCGCTGAGGGACGCGCAGGGCAACCAGAGCGCCCGCGGGGCGCCTGTGACGGTCCAGTTCAAGCCCGTCCTCAACTCGAGCCTTTTCTCCCCGTATCCGAGGAACGTCTCCAAGGGCCAGCCGAACGTGCCAGTGACCTTCCGCCTGCGCAACAACGCCAACTCCCCCCTCGCCCCCTCGCAGGTCGCCTCCTTCGTCAGCAGGATAGTCGATGCGGCAGGAAACATCATCCCGAGCCCCTCCCCCGTGATAAACGGAATGGGGAGCCCGCCGATGCTCAGCGACAACGGGGTCTCCAGCGACGCCACGTACACGTTCTTCCTGACGATCCCCGCGAACGCCGCCAACGGCACCCTCACACACACCTTCAACTTCACGGCAACCGACCTCAACAGCCTCCTCTCGTACGACTCCACGACAGCCCAGAACGGCACCTATGTCCTGGCGCCGCCCAACCTCACCATACTCTCCGTGGCCAACAGCACCCCGTTCATATCCGACGAGGCGCTCAACAACAAGGTCAACATAACAGTCCAGGTGAGGAACTGGGGGGAGGCTCCGGCGAGCATAACTTCCAAGAACCTCGTCGTGACGGACGCCCAGGGCAACTCCGCGCCGTACTTCTCGATCCAGACCCTCGACTCCGTCTCGCAGATCATCTCCGGCCAGACCGCCAGCATCATCTTCGAGGTCACGGGCCAGCAGCTCGCTAACGGCCTCTTCTACGGGAACACGACGATAAGCTACATCGATCCTGCGAGCGGGATAGAATACCTCGCAGCGACCCGGAACAACGCGACACTCTTCAGCTACGACACCGCCGCGCCCAACGTCGCCGTGGCGGTCCCCGCGAGCAACCTGTACGCGAGGCAGGGCCAGCAGCTCTTCATAAACGCTACCGTCACGGACAACCTCGCCGGAGTCACGGCCAGCTACTGCACCGTCACTTTCCAGGCCGCCGGCCAGCCCATCCAGACGTCAACCAACCTCTCCTACGCGGGGACGCCGGTCTCGGGCGCCTGCAGCGGGAACGTGACGATCCCCTCGGACCCGTCCCTCTACGACTTCACGACGATACGCGTCTTCGTCCCGGACAGGGTTGCAAACAACCCCCCCGCCGGGGGGGCGGGCAGCCGCGACATCATCATCTACACGCTCCTCGTCAACACGACCGACGCCCTGACGGGCGAGGCGATCCAGGACTCCCCGGAGATATCAGACTCCACAGTCGTCGTGGTCAACACGTCGGGCGTGGGCGCGCCGATAACCTGCTTCGTCAACAAGACGCTCGACCACTACTGCCCCGTGCCGCCCGGGACGATCGTGAACATTACAGCCTACTCGCCTGCGTACGTCAGGAACAACGCGAGCCTCGACCAGTACCGCGCCTGCGTCGGGCCCGAATTCCCCTCCCTCGTGTCCTGCTCGGCCGCGACCCCCACAGGGGGGTTCGTGAGCAAGGGGATAGCGCTCCAGCCCAACACCATCCTGCGCGTGATCGACGAGTTCGGGAACCCGCTCCTAGGCTTCAACATCACCCTCGCGAGCACGGACAGCTGGCAGACGGACGTGACGGAGGGGAAGGAGCGAGACAAGGACGGCACACTCAACGGGATGATAATAATGCCCCTTGACACCACAAAGCACGTCGCGCCGTTCTTCGCCTGGTTCAATCTCAACAACACGTTCAACAACCGCGGCATGCTCTCCTGGGAGACGGGGCCGATAAACCCCAACAACTTCACGCAGACGGTGATAAACAAGACTGTGAAGTTCGCGATGATCATCAACACGAAGAACCAGTTCGGGGACGTAATAAACATCTCCGGAGGCTCCGTCATCTACAACCTCGACGGCGAGTTCGGCTTCCCGCCCGTGGCGTGCCAGTCCAACGGCACTAACTACAACGTCTACGGATGCAAGATCCCGACGTCCGCCGAGATCGGGAACTCAAGCTACAACGCGACGAACGGAGCGAGGCTCACGGTCATAAAGCAGGGCTACGTCAACCTGCTGACCGGGAGGATCTCCCCGCCCGTCAACCCCTCAAGCCCCCAGGTCCTGAACACCACGGTGAGCAACTTCACGATAATAGTGGAGCCGCGCGATTCCTACAACCGGAGCCTGACATCTGCCATGATAAGCTCCGTCACGCTACCCGTGACGGGCGAGTGCAAGGCGTCCGGGGACCTGTGGGGCTGCGCGGCGGTGCCGGGGATAGACCTGAACGCAACAGTCACCCCGAAGAACTCCAGCGGCTTCCTGCAGAACACGTTCGCCCTCGCCCCCTCCGACGGCTTCCAGCAGAGGAATCAGTCGGCGAACCTGTTCACAGTGCAGCTCTTCGCCAAGGACGAGCTCGGGAGCAACGTGACCGGGAACATCTCCTCGGTCACGTTCGCGGGGCCGATAACATATTCCTGCGTCCAGAACCCCAACGCGACCCTGGGCTGGGCGTGGGGCTGCGCCGTGCCAATAGGGACGAACTCCTCGCCGGTGCACGTGAACACCTCCCTTGCCGGATACCTGATCAACCACATAACGCCCAGCGTCACGCCGCCAACCGAGATCAACGCGTCCTATTCGGCGGTCGCGGTCTCGGCCAACAAATACTCGGTAAAGGTCCTCGCGACGGACGAGTTCCAGGAGCCCCTCAACTTCCAGGGCGTGTCGGTGAGGTTTGCTTCCGGCAGCACGACTGTCGCATGCATGAACTCGACGCTCTACGAATGGCACTGCCCGATATCGCTCCCCGTCTCCACGACGGTCACGGCGAGCGCCAACGGCTACGTCGACACCCCGCAGCCGGTGACCGCCCCCAACTCCTTCGGCCCGCAGCTCGTGCAGAACTCCAGCAACCAGTTCACCGTCATGGTGAGCACCGGGGACGAGCTCGGGAACTACCCGAACATCACCGCGGGCGGGAACGTCACGTTCAACAGCCTGCAGTGTGTGTTTTCCAACAGCACCCCGTCCCAGTGGGGCTGCCCGGCGGCCTGGTCTTCGGCCGGGAACGTCTCGGTCCGCGGCCTCGGCTTCATAGACTGGAACGCCACGGGCATCTCCACCCCTTCCTCCGCCGGCCCGCAGACCCATGTGACGTCGTTAAACAATTACACCCTGAAAGTCGTCCTCACAGACGAGCTCGGATCTGACCTCTCCGGAGCCACAATCTCCCCTATCGGCCTCTCCCAGCCATCGTGCATCGCAAACTCCAACAGATACTACTGCGCCGTCTCCACCGACTCAAGCACAGTCTCCGTGTCAAAGACCGGCTACGTCACGACCTCCGCGCCGGCCTCCGGGATGTCCTCCGCGGGCCCCCAGGTCCTCCTGCAGATGACCAACAACACCGGCTTCGGCCTGCCCTTCACAGCCAAGATAAGCGTCGCCAGGGAGGTCGCAAACAACGCGACCCAGATGTCGCAGGGCGTCTCCTTTGTCAACTTCACGAGCGGCTCGCCCGTGGCACCCTCCGCCTCAAGCTCCAACATCTTCTATTTCGCTTTCCCAACGGGCACGCAGTCGATGATAGCGAGGAAGTCGGGCTACGTCGACAAGCTCTTCTCCTTCTCCACTGCCCCCTCCACCCCGTACATCGATTCGGCGGACCTCCAGTTCACCGTCAAGGTGACCCTTCTCTCGGACAACGGCTCGGCGATAGTCTCCGGCGCCTCCTTCTCCCCCACACCCTTCTTCCAGAACGGGTCGACCTCAAGCTATTTCTTCCCGCTCGCGAACGGCGCCGCCACCGTCACCGCGTCGCGCACGGGGTTCGTCACCAATTCCACGCCCGTCGCCGCGAACGGCACCTATCCGTCGGGCCAGTCCCAATACGTCCTCCGCCTCCCGCACACGGTGAAGGTATCCTCCCTCGACTTCGGGGGAAAGGCGCTCAACGCCACGACGGTGAACATCAAGGCCCCCAACGGGACGCTCCTCTACTCCGTCACCCTGGAAGGGAACGCCAACACCGCGTACTTCGAGATAGACCCCCTGACATACCCGAGCCTCTCGGCAAACGTCGCCAAGGCCAGTTACAACACTTTCTCGCTGGGCCCTAGCCCCGTGTCCTCAGCCTCGCCGAGAGAATGGGAATCCTTCCACGCGCAGAACATCGTCGTGAACCTCACCGATTGGCACTTGTCTGCGGTGGCGGGCGCAAAGATCGAGCTCTTCAGGAACAACACTTTGAGCAAGTTCGCCGAATGCGTCACGCCCGCCTCGGGCATATGCACCTTCAACTCGTCCTACGGGCCGACGACCCCGGACGATTCCATCTTCAACTCTAACGAGCTCTCCGAGGGCGACACCCTTGTGGTCGGCGCGAGCAAGACGGACTTCGGCCCCGTGCAGAAGGCGGACGGGACGTACTACTTCCAGAACGCGACACCGCCCTTCGACGCCGGGAACGTGAGGATTGGCGGGAACGTGCGCGTCTACGCCTTCCAGTCCTGGGGATCGCTCCTAGCGCTCGCCAACGCCTCGGTCTACATCACGAACGCGACCGCAGCGACGGTCGGGAAAGTCACGACCAACTCCTCGGGCTACGCGATCATCAGCCCCGACTTCTACGCGGAGGCCTCGGCGGCGGACGCAAAGATCGCCCCCTCGGAGCTCCCGGACTTCTCGCCCTACTCGCTCTTCGTCCAGAAGGCCGGATACGCCATGAACTCCACGAGCCTCTCCTTCAACAGCTCGGCGCCCGCGCTCCTCAATAGGAGCCTCTCGGACAACGAGCCGCCGATGATAGTTGTCGCGACCCCGGCGAACGCCACCGCTTTCACTCTCAACAGCTTCGACCTCAACTTCAGCACGAGCGACCCCTACGGTGCGGACGGGAGCGGCCTCAACACCAACAGGACTTACTACCGGATAGAGAACCTGACTGGCTTCCCCGTCAGGAACTGGACTAACGTCTGCACCGGGGCCGCCAACTGCTCGGTGCTCGCGATCAGCGGCCTGGACCTCCCGACCGGCCACCTCTTCCTGAAGGTGAACAGCTCCGACGTCGTCGGCAACCAGAACGTCACGGCTATAGACCTTAACTCCCGCCCGGGCGTCAGGAAGAACTCCGTGGCCTTCCTTGATTACCACGCGTTCTCCAACGGCTTCGACGTCTGGAAGATAATGCTCAACGTGACGCTCAAGGGGACCTCCCTGAGGATGCTCCTCTCCAACTTCAAGGGGGTGTTCAACCCCGGAAACGAGCTCAACATAACGGATGCCTCCTGCCCCGGCGGCTTCTGCGCGACCCTGGCATATTTCAACTCCACGAGCTGCGGGCCCGCCGGCGCGGAAGGGAACAGGAGCTTCACCATCCTTAACAATTACACGACCGGCGTCTTCACCGAGCCGATCTGCGACCAGAACCTCTCCACCCAGTACGCGAGGGAGCAGTCCGTTATCCTGAGGGTCGCTGTCCCCGCCGGCACGATATCTGACAATTACACCGCGACATACGATTTCGACGGAGGTCCCTCCCCGCCTTGGCCATGAGCAGGCGCATCCGGCCGCCCGCAGCAGCAAGGCATCTCCTTTTCCTAGCCGCGCTGCTCTTGGTGTTCTCCCCTGCCTTCGCAGCGACCGCCCACACCGCCTCGGTCTCCCCGACGATCGTCAGCACGGACCAGAACGTGTCCTTCATCTTCAACGTGACCAACACCGGCGGGGAGGGCATAACAGCCGTCAAGATAGACCTGTCGCCCTTCAACTCGGGCGGCTCAATAGTCTCCGACAGCATAGCCTGCCCGGCGTCCCTCCCGCTCTACAGCCTGACGAGCCCGGGCGGCGGCGCCCCCCCGCTCCTCCTGAGCTGCTACAACGGGACGCTCGCCCCCCTCTCCTCGGCCATAATCCGCTTCAACTTCACGTCGGCGCCCGCCGCCCCCGGGACCGCGGCGATACCCGTCTTCAGCCTGAACGCGACCAACTTCACGGTGAACACGACTGCGTCCGTCCAGATACAGGCGAAGGTGCAGCTCGCCGCCAGCGTCGTGACCCCGATTCCCGTGCAGGTCTCCAAGGGGCAAACGAACGTATGGGCCCTGTTCAGGATCGTCAACCAGGGCGGCGCCACGGCGCTCAACGTGATACCGAGCGTGGCGGTCCAGGCGGCCAACCAGGTGCTTCCGGCGGCCGTCTTCCCGGCGACGATCGGGTCGATCGCGGGCGGAGGCTCCGGCGACTTTAACGTTTCCTTCACAGTCCTCGCCAACACCACCCAAGGGCCCCTCACAGTGTCCTTCTCCGCGAACGCCACCGACCAGAACAGCCAGCTCAACACGACGTCCAACCCCATGACCTCCCTCTCGACCGTCCTCAACCCGCCCAGCCTCACGGTTGCATCCACGGTCTCCAACGTCACGTTCCTCTCCAACAACCCCAACTTCAGGACGGCGCGGGTCACCGTCCAGGTGCAGAACGCCGGCAGCTCGAGCACGACTGCGCCCGCCAACCTCACGAGCAAGCACCTCTACATCGTGAACGGCCAGGGCGCGAACCTGAGCAGCCAGTACGTCATAGTCGACACGGATTCCGTCGTCCAGATAGGCGGCGGCGCCCTCGAGACTCTGACATTCGACGTCACGGCGAGCGGGGCGACGGAGGGGCCGCGGTTCGGGAACGTGTCCGTCTCGTACTTCGACGGGATCTCCGGGATAGGCCAGCCCCTCACCACAGGGAACAACGCGACGCTCTTCACGGTCGACAACACGATGCCCTCGATAACCGTGATATCGCCCCAGAGCAACAGCCACTTCAGGCAGGGCGAGACTGTGTTCGTGAACGCGACGGTCTTTGACACGTCCTCTGGGGTGGGCGACACGCAGTGCACCGTCACGGTCGGCGGGATACCTACGGCCCTCAACGTCTCGTATTCGTCCGGGGCCTGCTCGGGGAACGTCCTGGTCCCCAACGACGTGTCGCTCTTCGGGACCGAGCCCCTCGTCGTCTCCATCCCCGACGCCGTTGGCAACCTCGGGACGGGCAGCAGGGACGTCGTGATCTACACCCTCGTGGTCAACACGACCGACAAGCTCAACGGCGACCAGATAAAGAGCGGGCCCGACCTCTCCGACGCCACCGTCTACGCCCAGAACACCTCCGGGGCCGGCCAGTGGCAGTGCACCGTTCGCGCAGGGACAAACAGCCACCTCTGTCCGGTGCCCCTCGGGACGATAGTCAACATAACCGCCTTCTCGCCGGCCTACGTGAGGAACAACGTGACAGTGGACGCGTCGCGGATGTGCGTGGGCTCCGGGACCGTCTCGTCGTGCAACGCGACCCTCCCCGCGGGGGGCGCGAACAACGCAAACATCCTCCTTGACCCGAACACCAAGGTCGTCGTCACCGACCAGTTCGGGAACCAGGTGCCGTTCGCGAACATCACCGTGCGCGACTCGGCCGTCACGCCCTGGCAGAAGAACTTCCAGGACGGGACGCCGATGGACCACAACGGGACCGCCGACGGGGTGCTGATCTTCCCCCTCGACATAAGCATGCACACCAGCCCCTTCACGATCTCTTTCAACGCGAACCTCAGCCACACCAACCCCGGCTACCTGATGGTCCAGCAGGCGGGGGTGAGCCCCAACAACATAACCCAGGCGGCGATAAACATCACCGCCAACTTCACTATCTTCCTCAAGGTCTCAAACGAGTTCGGCCAGTTCATAAACACCTCGACGGGGGCGGTCTCCTTCGCGCACAAGAACGCCACGATCTTCTGCAGGCAGAACCAGGGCAACTTCTCGCAGTACGGCTGCCCCGTCCCGACGGTCGCCGAGGACGTCAACCTCACAATGGGCCTCGCGTCGGGCGGGAACCTCACGGTCGCAAAGCCCGGCTACGTCACGCTCCTCTTCCAGGGGACCGTCCCGCCCGCGAACACCTCCGCCCCGCAGGTCGTGATGAACTCTACGAGCCTCTTCGACCTCATAGTGTACGCGAGGAACGAGTTCAACGAGACAACCCTGACAGCCTCCGAGGTCTCGATGGTCAAGCTCCTCTCCGGGAACTGCACCGCGAGCGGCATGAAGTGGGGCTGCCCCGCCGTCTCCGGCGACGAATCCCCCGGGATAATAATCACCGCGAACCCCTCGGGCGGCTACCTCAGCCTGACGAGCCCGATAATACCATTCAACCCCAACTTCCAGTCCACCGCGTTCGTGCCCCTGCCCTATTCCCTCAAGATCTTCACGAAGGACGAGCTCGGCCTGGACCTCGTCGGCGGGAACGTCTCCACGGTTTCCTTCGGCCTGGTGCCCTGCCAGGTGAAGAACAACTCGGCTGTCTGGGGCTGCCCCGTCGCGCCGGGCACCTCCCCGGCAGCGGTCTCGGTGAACCCCGCTGCTTCGAGCGGACGCCTCAACTACTACTTCTTCGGGCAGACGGTGCCGGCGACCGTCGCGGGCCCGCAGATAACGAACACCTCCGCCAACAGGTACACCGTCAGGGTGAACGCAAAGTCCGAGTTCGGCGCGCTCCTGAATGTCCCAGGGGTCTTGACGACGTTCTCCGCAGGACCCTGCACAAACTCCAGCTTCAGCGACTGGTTCTGCCCCGTCCCTGCGTCGACGTCCTCCTGGGCGACGGTCGGGCTCTCTGGATACGTAGATTTCAACTCGTCGTTCGTTTCGCCGGCGACCACAGGGAGCCAGCTAGCAATCAGCAGCTCCAACAGCTTCACGATCCTCGTGAAGACGTACGATGCCTACGGGGTGCTGCGCGACCTCAGGAACGGGGGCGCCATATCCTTCGGCACCACGTCGTGCGTCAACAGCTCCTCGCGCATATACGACTGGGGCTGCCCCTCCCCGTCGGGGACCTTCGCCGCAGCGACGATCTCCAAGCCCGGCTTCGTGGCCTTCACCTCGGCCGCCGCCACCTCGCCCTCCCCCGCTGGGCCGCAGTTCGTGCTAAACGGCTCAAGCGACTTCTCCCTAAGGGTGATAGTGAACGACGAGCTCGGCGCCAACCTCACTAGCGCGGTCCTATCGGTCTCCAACACCTCGGTGTGGTGCGGCTCCGTCGCCGGCCAGCTGGGCCACCACTACTTCTGCGACCCGGCCGTCGCAAGCCCACAGATAACCGTCTCAAAGAGCGGCTTCGTCACCAAGTCCAAGACCGCTAGCGGCGTGGATCAGGAGAGCCAGACGACCGTCTACTTCAACACAAGCGACGCGAGCGCGCCGCAGTACTCCATCATCTTCGACGTGAGGCGCTTCCCCAACAACGCAGAGTCCATGGCGGAGATGTCCTCGGGCGTCGGCTTTTTCAACTTCTCCGACCGCGCACCCCTAGTCCCGGAGGTCTCCCTCAACAACACCTACTACTTCGCCCTGCCCGCCGGCCCCTGGTCGGTGATAATCAACAAGACTGGGTATGTCGAGCGCAAGGCAGACGTCAATTCCAGCGCCTCCTCCCAGACGACCTCTTTCCAGGCCCTAGACTTCGGCGTGCGCCTGGACGTGAGGAGCAAGGACGGGGTCCCGATAGCGACATCCGTCGTGGTGACTCCCAACGCCACGGCGCAGGTCGTCCAGGACGTCGGCAAATCCCTCTACTATCTCAACCTCCCGACGGGCTTCCACCTCGCCTCCGTCGCAAGGCCCGGGTTCGTGACCATGAACACGCCGACGATAGCCGTCAACACGACGTACCCGAACAACCAGACCATGCTCACGGTGAACCTGCCCTACACCCTGGAGATAACTTCCCGTGACTGGGGTGGCCTGCCGCTCAACGGGACAACCATCACAATAAGCGGCCAGACGACGTCCGGGGCATCGCAGATCGTCCTCTCCGACGCCTCGAACATCGCGTATTTCGACGTTGACCCGACGGCGTATCCGGCGGTGAACGCGATAGTGTCAAAGTCCGGCTACAACACGGTCGGCCTGACTGGGATGGCGCTCTCCTCCTTGACGCAGGCCGCTAACTTCACGTTCCACGCCCAGAACGTCCACGCGGCAGTGTCGGACTGGTCCGGGACGGCCGTCAGCGGCGTCCTCCTGACGCTCTACAACAACACCCTCTCGGCGCCCGTCGCCTCGTGCGTCACGACCTCCTCGGGCTGCGACTTCCTCTCCGTGAACGGGCAGAGCACGCCATCCGACGGCTTCTTCAACAACACGGAGCTCACGAACGCCAGCAAGGTGTTCCTCGTCACGAGCAAGCAGTCCTTCGGCGAGATGGTGTCAAACCCCATCAACTACACCTACCAGGCCGCCGAGAACGCCACCGCGCCGCTCAACCTCGGGACAATCAAGATAGGGGCCAAGATAAATGTGACGGTGCGCCAGGCCTGGGGGGCGAACGCCCCGGTACAGGGGGCGACGGTCAAGCTCCTCTCGTCAGGAATAGCCATCGCGACAAATTCGACAGACTCGGAGGGGGTGGCCACATTCATCCCCAATTATACAGCCGCTCCCTCGGGGTCTGATTATTTCGTCTCGGGAAGCGAGACATCCGACGGGACGCCCCTCCTCCTGAACGCGAGCAAGGCCGGCTACGCCCCGAACGCGACGAACCTCGCCTTCACTTCGTCCACCGCACAGAGCTTCCTCCTCTACTTGCAGGACAATGTCGCTCCCCTGGTCCTCGTCTCCGTCAGCGGCAACAACGGCACGAGCTACGTGGGCTTCGAGACCTTCAACCTGAGCGTCTCCTTCGACGAGCAGTACGGGGTGGACTCCTCGGGCGTCAACTTCACCGCGTCGGCCTACAAAATAGTGGACTCGGCCGGCCAGACAGTGCGCGCTGCAGCCCCCTTGTCCGGATGCGCCGGATCGTCCTGCAAAATGTCGGGGATCGACGGCGCGAACCTCCCCGTCGGGACGCTCTTTGCGCTCGTCAATACATCCGACGTATCGGGGAACCTGAACTCCTCCAACGCGTCAATCCTCTCCCGGCCCGGCTTCAACGAGACGGCAGTCTCAATCTCCAAGCAGACGGCCTACGGGACCGGCACCGACCACTTCCTCGTTCGCTTCGACATGTCGGTGAAGGGCGACTATTCCAAGCTCACCTCATCTAACCTCAACAACACCGACTGCTTCGACTGCGACCAGTTCTTCATCAACAGCTGGGCGGGCCTCGTCTACCGCGACCAGGCGCACTGCTTCTCGGGCGGGAACCAGATCTCCCAGGTGAGGGATTCGATGGCCACTAGCGACACCCCGGCGACGTTCTGCGACGACAACCTGACGACTGCATACGTGCGCGACCAGACGGTCTACCTCAACTTCCTCGTCCCAGAGGGCCTCCCCGTCGGGAAGTACAACGGGACTTACAGCTGGCTGGCCGGCGCCCACAACCTCTCCAAAGCCAACGTCTCGATAACCGGGCTCTCGATATTCCCGGCGAGCCCAGGGACGGGGGCCAACTACACCGCCTACGTCACTGTCAAGTCCTCCCCCTTGGGAGCGACCGCCGACGACGTTGTTGTGAACCTAACCACTGCCCAGGGAATGCCGGTGTATCCGCCGACCTTCACGATATCCCAGATCTACAGCGGGCAGACCGCGACGGCGGTGTTCAACGTCACTGCCCCGCTCTCGTCCAACGACTCCCTGTCAGCCTTCATAGCCTCGGCAATCGACGGGAACACCGGCCTTCCGGCAACAATCTCCCCCCCCGCGTCGCCCGGCGCCAACACGACGAACGTGACTGTCACCGACACGACGGGCCCGCTCGTCACGCTTTTCGCCCCGGCGGCCTTCGCGAACATCAGCTCCTCACAGGTCTCGTTCTCCTTGAGCGCTACCGACAATCTCGCACTCTCCGCCCTGGCCGTCTACGGCAACTGGTCCGGAGGCTGGGGCCTCAAGGTCCTCAACTCAACGCCCTACAACAACTCCATCTGGACGACCCTGGCGGCCCTGGCAGACGGCTGGTACGTCTGGGCCGGATTCGCCAACGACACAACAGGGAACCCGGCGTTCTCGGCCAACAGGACGTTCCTCGTCGACACGATCTTCCCGGCAGGCCTGACATACGTCGCCCCGACGCTCGCGAACGGCTCCAGCGTCCCGAGGACCTACGTCGAGGTCAACATGACCTTCGCAGAGGCGAACCCCGCCTCCTGCGTCCTCCAGTTCAACGCGATGACCAACTACACGATGGCGCTCACCAAGGCTCCGCCGGCGAACAACTACTGCTTCTTCAACGTCACGGGCCAGCCCAACAGCCTCTACACGTACTTCGTCAGCATCACCGACGAGGCCCAGAACGCCGTCGACTCCTCCGTGCGCACGGTAACATTGGACACGGTCGCCCCGCAGTTCACGTCCTACGCGCAGAACGTGACGGAGTTCAACGCCTCGGCGGGCGATGCGGTCCTCTTCTCCTCCTCCTGGATCGACAACCTGGCGCTGGGCTCAAGCTTCCTCTCAACGAACGAGACGGGCGCGTGGGTCAACTACACCGGCGCGACGCAGGGCTTCACAGGCGGATGGTCCAACTTCACCTGGACGAACTCCACGGGCGTCGCCAACAACACGTTCATAGGCTGGCAGGTATGGGCCAACGACACGGCGGGCAACTGGAACGCGACCGCTATCGCGCAGATCCTGGCGGTATGGCCGTGATGGGCGGGGAAGGACTCTACTAAACAGATAAAAAGGAAAGCGAAGATGATGGGAACGGAGAGACGTTTGGGCAAAGGCAAGGCGATGAGGCTGGCGCTCGCTCTGGCCATGCCCCTTGCGCTCCTCCTCGTCCTCCTCTTCGCCATCTACGTCGCGAAGGCCGAGACTTTTCCGGGCCTCTTCGAGGTCATCCCTGCATGCCTCTCGCTCGGGACGTGCGGCCAGGGCCCCAACCTCACTGTCGATGGCGTCGGCATCCTCAACATGATGGCTGCACCGGCGAACGGGATAAACGACGGCTTCGTGACCGGGGTCCTGTCGAACGTGACGTGGTTCACGACGACGAACGGGACGGACCCCTACCCCCTGAACTCCTCGGTGTGGCGCAAGTTCTCCAACGGCACGCAGGTCCTCCTCGTGCAGAACGCGACCGTCTCGGAAAACCACCTCATTCAGATAGGGCCCTTCTCCTACTCCCCCGACACCTGCCCGCCCTCCGGCTGCCAGATGGAGATCTTCGTGAAGAGCTGCAACACGACGACTTCTATATGCGTCAACTCGACGGCGCAGGCCAACGGCACGATAACGCCCGTGGTCGGTCCGGCGATGTTTTCGCCCGCCCTCTCGCCCGCGTCCCCGAGGACGGGCGACGTTGTCAACGCCACCTGGAACACCCGCGCGGCCATGAACGCGACGCTCTACTGGGGGGCTGGGTCGGCCGGGAACGCAACAATGGCGTTCAACCATTCCGCGACCTCCGCCGCCTTCAACGCGACGCAGAACGTGTCGTTCGTCATGGGCTCCTGCCTCAACGGCGCGTGCGAGAACCAGACGATCAACGCGACGATAGGCTTCAGCGCGTCGGGCGTGTCCTTCAGCACGACCGCGCCCACGACCAACATCACCGCCAGCTGGACGACCCATATGTCCTCAAACTCCACACTCTTCTACGCCCTCAACGGCGGCCCCATACAGAACGCCAGCGACGGCCTCTTCTCGGCGAGCCACTCGGTGTACCTGGGCTCGTTCAACGTAAGCGACGTCCTGGTCTATTACACGAGTAGCTGCCTCCTCCCGAACAACTGCGAGCAGGTTTCCAACTCCAGCCAGACGATAGCTGTGCCAGTAACCACGACCAGCACGAGCTCCGGAGGCGGGCCTGGAGACGTCAGAATCCCCCCGTCCAACAGGACGGTGATCCCCGCCGACGCCGACGTCTCCTACCGCCAGGTCCCTGTGAACGCGCAGGTGAGCTTCGGCTTCAACGCGAGCAGGCAGGCGATAACGACAATACTTTTCAGCTACCGGCAGTTCATAGCGAACGCGACCATATACATCGTGAAGTTGAACCTGGGGAACTTCACGCCCGCGCCGCCCGGGATGCTCTACCAGTACGACAACGTGACGCACGAGAAGATACTGGACTCGCAGATAATCCCGCCGGTGAGGCTGGACTTCCGCGTGACGAAGGCCTGGATTCGGGACAACAACATTGACGTCTCGACGATTGCCCTCTTCAGGTTCTCGGGCGGATCCTGGCAGCCGCTCGAGACGACCGCGGCCGGGGAGAATGCGACATACTATTACTTTAGGTCAAGCTCTCCGGGCCTCTCGCTCTTCGCGATAACCGGCCAGCAGAGGACCGCCTTCTGGGACATAATATCCCTGATAGAGCGCTACTACAACCGCGAGCCCGGCGTCGATTTCTGGAGGGTCCTCGACGCCCTGACTTCCTACTATGCCGCTAACTCTAACTGATAAGCTTCCAGCGCGCGCGCCGTTCCCGCTAGCCCTGGCCCTAGCCCTGGCAGCGGTCCTCGCCCTCTGCGCCCCGGCCTTCGCCGACCCGGCCGTCGAGAGGAGCGGGCAGGTCGCAAACCTCCCCGGATCCTCCTTCCCTGTGGCCTTCACAATATCGGCCGGGGACAGCCCCCTCTCCGCCTTCGACCTCGCCGAGTTCGTCCCGTCCGGATGGACGATAACCAACTGGTCAATTTCGGGCTACCCCAAGGACCACATCAGCATAGACACAAGGAGCCGCTCATACCAGGGGAAGGTCTACAACGCCTACCACTGGAAGTTCTCATCGGAGTTCGCGAATTCGATCGTCCTTTCCTATCAGCTCTCCATCCCCTCCGGCGCCCAGAACGGCTCGGAGCACAGCGTCGTCACGCTCTGGATCTATCCCGGCGGCTTCAATTCGAAGACGACTGCAATCAGGATAGGCCCGCCCGCCGAGGCCGCGGTTTGCGGCGACGGCAGGTGCGCCGGAGCCGAATCATGCTCCGCGTGCCCCAAGGACTGCGGGGTCTGCTGGACGCAGACCTGCGGCGACGGGACGTGCGGCGGAAACGAGTCCTGCGCGACGTGCTCGGCCGACTGCAGCGCCTGCGCGACGCAGACGACCGCCGGCGGGATGGACCTGGGAGACCTCATCTTCGGCTCGCCGGAGACAGGGCAGGGCCTGCTCCAGCAGTACGGGCCGATCGCAGGCGGAATCCTGCTGGGCCTGGCCGGGATCCTCCTCGTGATATTCGCAGTCAGGAAGGTCTCCTCCCTGCCGCCGCGCCGGCAGCCGGCGCAGGCACAATACCTGCCGCAGCCGGCGCCCCAGCAGCCCGTCGCGCCCTCTTCTTTCCTGCCCCAGGCAGCCCCTATCCAGAGCCTTCCCGAGGCAGAAGGCATACGCGACAGGGTGCTGGGCCGCGTCCCGACAAGGGTCCCCGTTTCGCGCGAGGCGCCAAGGAGCCTTTCCACCCTGGAGAGGATCGCCGCCCTCAAGAAGACAATGATCAAAATCTCAAAGATAGCCGACGACCTGGAAAAGAAGACCTGAATAAGGGCCTAACTTAGCTTTTTATCAGCTACGCAATATTTAAAAAGAGGTTTTCCTTTCGATATTAATACTTTTTGGTGGAGGTAGCAAGAACGAATGCCCGCTCTCAACGCGACAGGTGGCGGCTCCGCTTCGACCGGGGTGCTCCTAGAGAAAGACATGGAGGGGACTCTCGAGTGCCCCGAATGCGGAAGCAAGAAGATCTTCAAGGACAAGACGCGCGGCGAGGTCGTCTGCGCGTCCTGCGGCCTCGTCATTGAGGACGACATGGTGGATTTCTCCCAGGAATGGCGCGAGTTCGACTCGGGCGACAGCGACAAGAAGAGGCGCTCCGGCGCCCCGATATCCCTCGCCCGCCACGACAAGGGCATCTCGACGGAGATAGGGATGGGCTACTCCGACATCTTCAAGCTCCCGGCGAGCAAGCGGCCCAAGTTCTTCCGCCTGAAGAAATGGCAGCAGAGGATATCGACGGCGACCGAGAGGAACCTCAAGTACGCCCTCGCCGAGCTCAAGCGCTACACCTCGTTCCTCAACCTCCCGCACTCCGTCGAGGAGACAATAGCCCTCCTCTACAGGAAGGCGGTCGCAAAGGAGCTCGTGCGCGGCAGGAGCATGGAATCGGTCATCGCGGGCGCCCTCTACGCGGCCTGCCGCGAGCACGGCACGCCCCGCACGCTTGACGAGATATCGGAGGTCTCCCACGTCCCCAAGCGCGAGATAGGCAGGACTTACAGGTTCCTCGCAAGGCAGGTGGGCCTGCGGATCCTCCCGACAGATCCCGCCGACTACATCCCGCGCTTCGCCTCGCAGCTGCAGCTTTCGGGCGTGGTTGTGACGAAGGCCCTTGAAATCCTCAAGCAGTCCAAGGAGAAGGAGCTCACGAGCGGCAGGGGCCCGACGGGCGTCGCCGCGGCGGTGCTCTACATCGCCGCCTATATGGTTGGCGAGAAGAGGACGCAGAGGCAGGTCGCCGACATCGCCGGGGTCACCGAAGTCACCATCAGGAACCGCTACAAGGAGCTGGTCCGCGAGCTCAAGACCCTCACGAACCTGCAGATCGAAGAGTGAACGCGCCCGCTGCTAGACCGCCTTCATTATCTCGGACAGCGCGGCGTCGGTCCTGAAGCCCGTCTCGGAGAAATGCGTCCTCCCGGCCCGGAAGCCGGCTGCCGCGAGGGCGGCGAGGACTTTGGAGAGCTTCCTGGGGGGGACGCCCTTCGCCTTGCAGAGCGCGTGATGGTCGTAGTGGAAGGCCGGCATCCTGCTCTCGCCTGCTATGGCGCCCAGGAGCCCCGCTGCTTCCGAGAAGCCCCTTGCCTGCGCCTCCGCGAGGGCGCGCCGCGCGAGGTCCCAGTCGAAGAGCTCGCCCGCATATAAGGGGCCTATTGGGGCGTCCGCCCCGCACGAGCAGCCGGTGCCCCCGAGGCCCCTTGCGAGACACTTCCTGCACCAGCGCAGCGTCCCGAGGCTTTCGAGCGCGGCGTCCGCGCGCCTTCCGCCAGTCTCCTTGGAGAAATAGATCCTGTAGTAGTGGTCGGAGGAATGGGCGAAGATCGGCCTGAGCGCGACGTCGTATTTGGCGGCGGTGCGCACGGCGAAGCCGGCGAGGATCCTCACGCCGACCTCGTGGTAGAACTCCGTCTTCACGACGTCCGCAAGATACCTCCTGCGCGTCACGCGCGGATACACCCCGCAGAGCGCCGCCGGGTCGGTCGCGGTTATTGCAAGGTGCCTCCTCGCCGCCCGGGCGGCGAGATCGAAGAACCCGACCGGACTTCCGAACGGGTCGACATCGACCGCGTCCCAGTGGCCGGCCGAGAGAGCGGCGCTTGCGTCCGAGCGCACGACCTCCACCTCGACGCCGTTGAGATCAGCGTTCCTGCGGATGAGGCTGCATGCGGCCTCGCTCCTGTCGCAGCATGTCACACGCGCGCCGACCTCCTTTGCTATCCTCACCCCCCTCGCGCCGCTCGCGGCCAGGGCATCGCACAATGTCTCGGGCGCAAGGCATTTGTAGACGCAGATGGAGACGTCCCTGGCGAGGCGCTGCACCGGGTTGTAGAAGACTTCGCCCTCCTCCGGCCTTGCGACGGCGGGGACGACGAGAGTCGTCTCGCCCTCGCGTATCTCAGACGTCTCCTCCCCTGCGCCGGTCGTTCCCATCTTCCCCTGCCTCACCTCGTCCTGAACGCGGCCCTGACTCTGTTCCAGGGCCCCGCGAAGGCCTGGAACCTGCCGAACTCCGAGAAGCCCGTGCTTCCGAGAGCTTCCTTGACGCTCGCAGATATCTTGTAGCGCAGCATCCTCCCGTGCCTCCCGGAATAGAAGCTCTGCATCGCGTGGAAGTTGTTCCAGAAGAAGTCTATCTGGCCCTTGGAGGCGGTCGGGATCCGCAGTATCGACGAGGTGAACGGGAAGAGGGCTATCTTCCTGAGGTCCGATTCCACCCATCCGTTCTTGTGGCAGAGGTCGCCTAGCTCCGTCCCCCTGAACGGGTAGAAGACGTTGACGTTCGCGCTGAGGGGATCAACCTTCGCGTTGAGCTTCACCGTCTCGAGCATCGAGCGCACCGTCTCGTGCGGGACGCCTATCACGTTCTCCGAGCTCGTGCTCATCCCGGCGCCCTTGACCTTCGAGAAGGCCTTGATGACGGTGGAGTTCGAATACCGCCGGCCCATCACACGTTCCTCCTTATCCACTCGTTCCCGGACTCTATCCCCATGTCCAGGCACTTGCACCCGCTCCCGGAGAGGAGGGAGACTGCCTCGGAATCCACGGACTCGACCCTCGAGGAGGCGAAAAAGGGGATCGCGATCTCGCGCCGGTACGCCGCCGAGAACTCCCGCAGCCACTCGCGGTCGCCCGTGAAGACCTCGTCGTTGAAGACGATCTCGTTGAAGGAGTACCGCTCCTTCAGGCGCCTTATCTCGCCTATCACCCGCCCGACCTCCAGGCTCCTGAGATAGGAGCCGCTCCTGTCGTGGAGGGCCGCCGCGTGCTTGTTTACGCAGTACGTGTACTGGAAGGGGCAGCCGCGCTTCGCGACGAAATAGATGGAGCGCCTGCTCATGCCGCCGCGGCTCGCGTCGAAGACGACGGACGACTTGTCGAAGAGGGAGAGGTCGGGCTCGGGCAGAGTGCACGGGTCCGGGAGCCTCGCCGGAGGTATGCGCGCCAGCTTCCCGTTCCTGATGGCGCACGTCCCCCGCACGTCCGCCGGGGGCCTGCCTGCCTCCTCCATTCTCCTCAGGAACTCCGGGAAGCTGACATCGGCCTCGCCCACGAAGACGCAGTGCGCGCCGGTCGCGGCGAGGACCTCCTCGGGCGCGAGGGTCGCGTACGCCCCGCCGACGACCACCGGGATATGCGGGAACTCCTCGCGCACGAACCTAGCTGCGTCGGAGAGGAGCCGGTGCTCCACTTCCGTGCAGGAGAACGCGACGACGTCCGGCTTGAACGAGGCCACTTTTGAGGAGATCATCCCCCTCAACCTGTTGTGGTCCGAGAGCCAGACGTGGCAGAGTGCCGTCCTGTGCCCGGCGGCCTTGAGGCTGGCGGAAAGGGCGGCGAGGCCGTTGTGAGGCCTGCGGCCCTCCATGTAGAAATCCAGGAGCACGAAGAGGACCTTCAAGGGCATCTGTGTCGGGTCCCACCCCCGCCGGCCCGCTTTTATTGCTTCCTCCGGCAGCCTAGAAATGCCAGAAGAACCTGCCGACCGCGCGCCAGAGGGGGAGTATCGAGCCTATGCGCCCCATCTTCGTCATGCCCCCCTCGTTGAGGAACGTCTTCACGTCGCTTATCAGCTTGTAGCGCAGCATCCTCCCATGCCTCCCCGCGTAGAAGTTCTGCAGAGCGTGGAAGTTGTAGCGGAAGTACTCTATCTGCCTGCAGCTTATCGTCGGGAGCCTCAGGACGGACGTCATGTACGCGAGGACCGCCCCCTCCCGCGCCCCCTCGTCCACCCACCCGTTCCGGTAGCAGAGGTCGCTAGCTCCGTCCCCTTGAATGGGTAGAGGATGTTCACCGAGCTCTTGAACGGCGAGACCTTCGCGTTGAGCTTTATCGTCTCGATGACGTTTTCCGGCGTCTCGTAGGGTATGCCTATGATGTTCTCCGAGCTCGTCCTCAGGCCCGCCTTCGCCGCGTTGCCGAAGGCCCTGACGACCGTCGCGTTCGTGTAGTTCCTCTTGAGGACGTTCCTCCTCAGCCGCTCGTTCCCGGATTCTATCCCTATGTCGAGGTTGGCGCATCCGCTCCGGGAAAGGAGCCCCGCCACCTCGCGGCCCATCTGCTCGACCCGGGCGGCCGCGTAGTACGGGAGGCCGACGATCGAGAGCAGGGAATCTTTGAGCTCTATTGTCGAGAATTTCCCGCCGCCGACCCTCGCGTTCCTTCCTCCCGGGATGCTCAATATCAGCGGGACGGCGAAGTTCTCCCTCCATAGCCAGTTGTTCCTGAACATGTACGCGTCCTCCTCCCCGACGACGGTGCCGTGCTCGGCCGTGAAGGCTATCACAGTGTTCTCCATGAGCCCCTCCTTCCTGAGGAAACCCAGGAGTTCGCCAAGCAACGCATCCGCCCTGCGCAGCCTCGAGTCGTAGTTGGATGTTATGTGCGCCACGTCGGCCCCGGAAAGGCGGATTCTGGAGCCGTTCAGGTCGGATCCCGAATAGTAATACGCGCCGTCTTCGCCCCGCGTCACTTCGTTGTACGCCGCGCCCCACATCAGGCTCAGGTTGTCCACAGGACCGGAGTATCTGGGATCGAACGCGTGCTCGCCTGCCCCCTTTCAGGGATAGTGGATGCTGACGTCGTGCACCAATGCGAAGAACGGCGGCTTGCCGCTGCCGCCCGCGCCTATCCATCTCTGCGCGTCGCGCATCGGGTGCTCCTCCTCGTCGTAGGGCCTGCGGTCGTAGAGCGCGGATTCGCCGAAGCCCAGCAGACACACATCCTCCTCGTCGTATACCTCGGAGGTCGTGAAAGCAGCCGTCCTGTAACCGGCGGCGGCGAGGCTCTTTGCAAGGGTCTCCTCCGACGCCCCGAGGCGCCGCTTGTAGAACGTCTCGTTGTAGTAGATGAAGGAGCTGGCGTGCTCCGAGGGTCTCCTCCCGGTGAAGATGGACAGGTTGGCCTCGAACGTGTATTTGGCGGGAGAGTATGCCTGCTCGAAGAGCACGCCTCGGGATGCGATCGAATCAATGTTGGGCGTCGTGTTGCGGGCGTAGCCGTACGCGCCGATGTGGGACGGGTTCAGAGATCTATCTCGACGATTAGGATGTTGCAGCCCGCGCACGTCCCGATCGCGTTCCCCCTGCCGGACGACGCCAGGAGAACGAGGAGGACGACTGCGGCCGCGCACGCCGCAGCGAAGACCGTCACGTCGGAGGCGGCCGTGTCCCCCTCACCCCCTCCGTCGCTTCTTGGCCGGAACCTTGCCGATGAGTCTAGCGACTTCCGGATGGACGAGGCCCTGCCATCTCCCCCCAGCCGACATGAGTCCCCTGATCCTCGTCCCGTTGTACGTCCTCTTCCTGAAGTAGGCGTGGCCCCTGGCTTCGAGGCCGGCCCTGCGCAGTATCCCGAGCACCCAGTCGTTCCCCGATACGGCGTAGTCGAACTTTCCGGCGCGCCTCAGGAGGAGGTCAAGCCACTTGGCGTCGTTGTGCACGTCGGGTATGAAGAACAGGGAATAGGCCCTCACGCCGACCGCCGCGAGGGCGCGCTTCACCATCCGCCCCCTCACGGCCGCCGGGAAAGGGTTGCTTTTTGTCCCCTTCTCGTTGCTTGAGCCTATCACGATTTTCAGGAGGTTGCGGTTGCGCCTCGAAAGACGCCTGAGGAGGTACAGGTGGCCCAGGTGCAGCGGCTGGAAGCGGCCGACGACGAGTATCGTCCTCACGGGACAGGGGACCGCCAGACGCCCAATAAAAACCCTTCCCTGGAGCCGGGAAACTAGTAATAAAAAGGGCAAAAGGGGCTTGCGCGGGAGGAAGAAGCGCGCGGCCCGAACGACGAAAATGGTTAGGAGAATAGCGATAGTGCGCCTGGACAAGTGCAAGGCGCCTACCGACTGCCCGTATTTGTGCATCAAGGTCTGCCCGCCCGTAAGGAGCGGCAAGAACACGATATCGGCCAGCCCCGAGAACAAGAAGATCATAATAGAGGAGGAGACTTGCATAGGCTGCGGCCTGTGCATAAAGACGTGCCCATTCGACGCGATTTCCATCGTCAACCTGCCCAAGGCCCTCGACGAGCCGCTCCATCGGTTCGGGAGGAACGGCTTCGCGCTCTACGGGGCGAGCCTTCCCCTGCCCAAGGCCGGCGAGGTCATAGGGTTCCTGGGCCCCAACGGCTGCGGCAAGAGCACGGTCGTGGACATCCTCTCGGGGAAGGTGGTGCCGAACCTGAACCGCGGCGCGAAGATAGATGACGTCGTGAAGTTCTTCGCAGGCAAGGAGGTCCAGAAGCACTTCCTCCTCGTCAAGGACGGGAAGCTGGAGGTCTCCGTGAAGCCCCAGATGATTTCCGACCTTCCGCCCAAGATCCTGGAAAAGAGGGTCTCCGACGTCATCTCCAAGCTCCCTCCCGGGGCGGTCTCGGAGTTCCGCCTCGCCCTGATATCCGACAGGAAGATGGGCGAGCTTTCCGGCGGCGAGCTGCAGCGCCTCTCAATAGCGCTCGCCTACTCCAGGAAGGCAGACATCTACTTCTTCGACGAGCCCTCCTCTTACCTGGACATCAAGGAGCGCCTGGCCCTCTCCGGGCGCCTGCGCAGCCTCTCCGAGGAGAAGAGGAAGGGCGTCGTCCTCGTCGAGCACGACCTCACGCTTCTTGACTCCGCATCCGACCTCGTGCACGTCTTCTACGGCGAGCCGATGATATACGGGATAGTTTCCCTCCCTAAGACCCAGCGCGTCGGGATAAACGTCTACCTCTCCGGCTATTCGCCCGACGAGAACGTGCGCTTCAGGAGCACGCAGATAAGGTTCGTCGAGCGCGCCCCCTACGAGCACGGCAGGAAGCGGGCGGTCGTGCAGTCGTTCTCGGCCCTAGAGAAGCGCCTGGGCGCCTTCTCCCTCAAGGTCGGCGCCGGGAAGATCCACAAGGGCGACCTCATCGGGATCCTCGGCGAGAACGGGACCGGGAAGACGACGCTCGTGAGGATGCTCGCCGGGGAAATCGCCCCTGATTCCGGCGAGATAGACTCCCCCAAATCCCTCTCCTACAAGCCGCAGTACCTGGAGATCCCGGACAGGTCGGCGACGGTGAAGTCCGTCCTCAACGCGGCCGCGGCGGCGGCAAGCGACCTGAACTTCGAGAGCGAGGTCGTCGAGCCCCTCTCCCTGCGCCTGCTCATGACGAAGAGGATGGGCAACCTCTCGGGCGGGGAGATCCAGAGGGTGTCAATCGCCTCGGCGATGGCGAGGAAGGCCGACATCTACCTCCTTGACGAGCCCTCCGCCAACCTCGACGCGGAGCAGAGGCTCTCGGTCGCCAAGTTCATCCGGCGCATCAACGAGAAGCGCGGGGCCGCGGTAATGGTGGTCGACCACGACATACTCTTCATAGACTACGTCTCCGAGAGCCTGATGGTCTTCTCGGGCGAGCCCTCTGTCTCGTGCAGCGCGAGCGCCCCACTCCCGATGCGCGAGGGGATGAACGCTTTCCTCAAGGACCTGGGCGTCACCTTCCGCAGGGACCCGGACACCAAGCGCCCGCGCTCCAACAAGGAGGCGAGCCGCCTGGACAGGGAGCAGAAGGGTTCGGGCGAATACTACTACCAGTCGGCCTGAGAAGGAGCACATATTAAGCAGGCCGCCGCATCCCCCTCCGAGATGCCCTGGAGAGCCCGCAAGCGACAGCATCGGCCGTGCGCCAGCCCTGCCGGAATTCTACCGCGTGCGAGACCACCTGCCAATACTCTTCCTCTGCGTCGTGCCCTTCGCGATAGCCGGCGCCCGCAGCGGTTGGACGGTCCTTCTGGCAGACGCCCTCTGCACGTTCCTCGCGCTCTGTTTCGCCTACTCCGTGAACGATCTCTTCGACTCGGCGATCGAGGGCGAGGACAACGCGGTCGGGGAGTTCGCGGCTAGAAACGGCGCGCCCCTTGCGGCGTTCCTCGCGTTCCTCCCGGCGATCCTCGCGGTCCTCGCCGGAGCCCTCCTCCTTCTCCCGGGGCCGGCATTCGTCTCCCTCCTTGCGATACTCCTGATATTCCTGGCCTATTCCGCCCCGCCTCTGGCCTCAGGAACCGCAAGCTAGCTGACGTGGCATCCAACGTCGCAGGATTCTCCCTCGTGCTCGTGAAATCGGCATTCGCGAATTCCCTCCCCCCGCTCTCCGATCGCCTGCTGCCCTTCCTCCTCTGCGTCCTCTCCTTCTACGTCCTGTCGGAAGCCGTTCATGAGATCGCCCACGCGGAAACGGACGCTGGAGCGGGAAGGCTCACGACTTTCGCCTCCTTCGGGAAGGCCGGCGCCCTCGGCGCAGCGCTCCTCCCCCCTTCCTCCTCCTCCTCCTGCGCGGAGCGAGCCTCGCGATCTCCTTGCTGTTCGGGACGGGAAGGCTCCTTATGATCCTCGGCGCCCGCGCGCCCTCGGGCTTTTCGGCTCTGAGGACGAGGCTCCTTGGGAGGGAGGAGCTGCTCCTGCGCCTCGCAGCAGCAGTCCTTCTTCCGGGCGGCATGCCTTAGAAAGGGGCTTACTTCTGGACCTTCCTCGCGCCCCAGTCCGTGAGATACGTCGCCGACTGGACCGCCGTCGCGAGGAGGGTCGCCGGCGACATCGCGGCCTCCGCCACAGTCTTCACGATGTAGGAGGGGCGCAGGTAGAACTCCTTGAAAGCGGAGTTCCTGAGGGCGGTGAGGTCCGCTCGCGAGAGGGCACCCTCGCGTATGACCGCGTTGTTTATCTCGTGCTTGGCTGTGTCGCTCTCGAGTATCAGGCCGTTCCTCGCGCAGTAGTCGTGGAACGGCGTGCCGACGTAGGGCGTCGCGACGTAGAACTGCGCATAGTCCACGTCCAGCTCCCGCGCGAAGCGTATTGTCCTGAGGGCCGTCTCGCGCGTCTCGCCGGGGAGGCCCAGTATGAAATGGCCTATTGTCTTGAGCCCCGCCCTCTTCGCGGCCCGCACCGCCTCGACGGCCCGCCCGACCTTCGCACCCTTCTTCACGTTGTCGAGGATCTCTTGGCTCGCCGACTCTATCCCGAAGGACACCATCCAGCAACCCGCTTTCCTCATGAGCTTCAGGAGGCCCTCGTCGGCGGAATCCACGCGGCTGTTGGCGAACCACTTCGCGTTCATCTTGCGATCTATCAGCTCCTCGCACAGCGAGACGACCGCCTTCCTGTCGAACGTGAACTCGTCGGCCCAGAAAAGGAAGTCGCTTATCCCGTAGCGGGCCTTGGCGTCCGCCATCTCGTCGGCGATGCTCTTCGCGTCCCTCGCGCGGAACCTCTTGCCGTAGTAGACCGAAGCCGTGCAGTAGGTGCAGGAATACGGGCAGCCGCGGGAAGTGTTTATGAGCGTGAACCTGCGGCCCGAGAAGGGGAGCTTGTAGCGGGAGTTGTCTACCTCCTCCCTGTCGGGCCAGGGAAGGGAAGTGATGTCTGCTATGAACGGGCGCGGCGCGTTCGCCCTCACCTTCCCCCCTGAGGCCTTGTAGGTTATCCCGGCGACCTTCGAGAGGGGCTTCCCCTTGGAGAGCGCCCCGGCCAGCTCGCGCGCCGTCTCCTCGGGCTCGTTCCTTATCACGAAATCGACCGCAGGGTCCCTGACGAGGCTCAGGTGCTCCCCCGTCGGATGCACGCCGACGAGGGCGACCTTCACGCCCCTGGCCTTGAGGAGCCGCGCGGACTTTAGATCCCCGCCTATGGTGGGTGTGGACGTGTTCAGTATCGCAAGGTCGGGCCGGAACTCCCCGGCGACGGACTTGACGCCGGCGATCCCGCCCTTCTCCACAATCCCGTCGAAGATCCTCGTCTCGTGGCCGGCCCTCCTCAGGACGGACGAGAGGTACATGAGCGTCAGGGGCGGCCAGAGGCACTCCCACGTCGACTGCCTGTTCATGCAGCGGCCCTCGCGCACGAACGCAGGCTGGCCGACGGGCGGCGGGTTGAGGAGAAGGACTCTCATTTCGCCGGGGCCCCTTGCCGACGCTTTTATTCTTGTCGGCCCCGGGGGCGGCTGGAAGTGTTATAAAACTGGGCCTAGGGCTCCTGGCGTCATGCGGGGAAGGCTGTGCAAGCTTGCAAGGGCCGCGTCCGCGGTCCTGATGTCGAAGGCCGAAGCAAAGACCCCGCTGATCGTCGGCCACAACATAACCTTCCGCTGCAACCTCTCCTGCAAGTACTGCGGGATCTGGAGCACACCCAGGAAGGAGATGACGACGGCGGAAACCTTCCGGATGATGGGCGAGTTCGCGCGCGCCGGGTGCATCTCATGGAACATGACCGGGGGCGAGGCCTTCCTCAAGGACGACATAGACGACGTCATCTTCAGGGGGAAGGACCTCGGGATGGCCGTCTCGGTCAACAGCAACGGCTTCCTGATGGGCGAGCACATCGAAGCCTGCCGGGCCCTGGACCTCCTCAGCATCTCGGTCGACGGACCGCAAAGGGAGCACGACCTCATGCGCGGCAAGGGCTCCTTCAGGCAGGCGATCGCGGGCGTGAAACTCGCCAAGAGCAGGGGCGTGCGCGTCTCGATGATGTCGGTCCTCTCCCCGGCGACCATGGCGGACGGCTGCAGGGGCGTGCGCGAGCTGATAGCGCTCTCGAGGAAGCTGGGCGTCCAGGTGGCTTTCCAGCCGATATACGGCGACCGGTACAACAGGCTGGCCGGCAGTTCCAGCTACGAGCCGTTCGCATCCAAGCATCCCAATTACAGGATGGCGCTAGGGATCATACAAAGGGAACTGGAGAAGACCCCGAAGCTCTTCCGGATGTCGGGCGCGTACGTCTCCAAGCTCTTCGGGACGAAGGCCGGGCCCTGCAACGCAGGCCTCCTCTTCTGCTACGTGTTCCCGGACGGGATGGTCTCCCCGTGCTTCATCAAGGAGGAGGCGTCCGTCGACGGCAGGAAGAGGGGGTTCCTGGAAGCCTTCCGCAGGCTCCCGGCCTACGACAAGTGCAACTGCTATTTCAACTGCCACTCAGAATGGAACTCCCTGCTGTTCCTTGACCCGCGAAGCGTCCTGCACTACGCTTCCAACTATTTCTGAGCGGCGCCGCGGGGCGGCCGGGCGAGGGATTTATATCCGGGGCGCGGCCCCTCCGCCGGCATGCTCACGCTGGGGATATGGGACGGCCACGACTCGGGCGTCGCGGTCGTGGAGGACGGGAAAATCCTCTTCGCGGCGAACGAGGAGCGGTTCACGAGGCGGAAGCAGGAGAACTGCTTCCCCGACAAGGCCCTCCTCTCTGCCCTCGCGGTCCTCAAACTTTCGCCCTCCGACTTCGATTCCGTCGCCGGATGCACGTCCGACTTCACGAACTTCCTCACGCGCGTCTTTCCCGGGATGAAGGACGGCTTCTATGCGTATTCCCGAAGGTCAATGGGCAAGCCCGCCTTCGACTCGGCGAACAAGCTTGTGGAATACAAGCTCGGGGATTTAGGCTCCAGCGGCCTCTTCCGCGCAGCCTCCAAGGGGATAATCTCGCGCAAGCTCGCCAGGCACGGCTTCCGGCCGGCGTCGACTACGTCCTCGCGGGCGACATTGAGGCGAGCCTGCCCTCCTTCCTCGCACGGCCACGCTCGGTCAGGAAGCCGGCGTACGTGCGCGACCTCGATTCCCTTCCCTTCGCGGCCCGCGACCTGGTCGACCATGCTATGTATTCGAACCCCATCGCCCTGCGCGAGCCCGTGACCACCGTCCTCGCGACGCGCGGATGCCCGCACGGGTGCTCCTTCTGCACCGCGAGGCGCACGCCCTTCCGGCGCAGGTCGGCGGGGAACGTCCTCGCTGAGCTGGAGGAGATACGCTCGCAGGGGTTCAAGGAGGTCTTCTTCCGCGACGAGAACCTGGCCCTCGACCGCGCCTTCGCGAGGGACCTGTGCGAGGGGATGATCTCCCGGCGCCTGGGCCTTTCCTGGATCTCCAACAGCAGGGTGGATTCGGTCGATTCCGGCCTCCTCGCCCTGATGGCGAGGGCCGGCTGCCACATGCTCAAGTTCGGCGTGGAATCGGGGCTCCAGCAGGACCTGAATAGGATGAGCAAGGGCACTACCATCCGCCGGATAATGCGCGCGTTCGCCGGCTGCCGGGCAGCAGGCATAGAGACAATGGCGCACGTGATAGTGGGCCTCCCGTGGCAGAGGGACGCAGACCTAGATTCCTGTGTGGAGTTCGTCCTGTCCTTGGAGCCGACCCTCGCCTCCTTCGACGTGTTCATCCCGCACCCCTGGACGCCGCTTGCGGGAGAACGCCCCTCAATATCGGAAGGCGCATGCCGCCGCGCGTTCCGCAGGTTCTATTCGAAACCGGCGTCCGTCGCCCGGGCGGCCGCATCCGTCAGGAGCTGGAAGCGCTTGAGGGACTACTTGCAAGGGACCCTGGAGCTGTGGCGCGGCCTCCTCGACCACCCCGCGGCGTAGAGGAAGCCGGCATTCTTTTATTCGGGCCCCGCCCCGCCACCATGAACACGTCAATCGCCGTGATGATAAGCCAGCTGCCGCTCGTGGTGTTCGCCTTCCTGTTCTACCTGGAGTTCAGGCGGATATCTGGCTCGGTGGAGCGCATCGCGCAGGCGATCGGCGCCGGCGACGGGAAAGAGAAGACGGAAAAGGGCAAGAAATAGGAGATGGGAGACGAAAGGGGAGAGGGGGCGCGCGAGCCCCTCCGGACGGGGCATCTTGCCGCATTTCTCACCCTCATCCACGTCATCGCCGCCTCCTTCGCGGCGCGCACACACCTCTTCCTGCGCCCGACATACTACGCCGAGGAGGCCCTAGGAGCCGCTGCGGCGAGGGCGATTGCCGGCGGGGCCGCCCCCTATGCGGGATTCTTCTACGCGCATCCGCCCGCTTTCATCTACGCGAATGCGGCTTTCCTCCTCGCCACCGGCCTCCCCCCGCTCCTGTCCTCGAAGATCCTCTCGCTGATCCTCTCTGCCCTCTCGGCCCTGGTCGTCTACAAGACCGCGTCGTCCTATGCAGGGCGCGGCGCGGGCCTCCTCGCAGCGGCGCTCTTCTGCGCTTCCTTCGGCTTCTTCTATTGGCATTCCCTCTCCCTCCCCCTCCCCCTCCTCTCGCTCCTCCTCCTCCTCGCTCATCATTTCCTCGAGGTGAGACGCGCCCCCCGAGCAGCCGGTCTCTTCCTCTGCGCCGCGATCCTCACGGAATTCTCCGCGGCGATATGGGCGGCGGCATATCTTGCAGCCTTCCGCAGGAACGCGCGTGAGATTCTCCTCGCTGTCGCGATCTGCGCCGCGGCCGCCCTGCTGATCGGTGTAGCGACGGGCGGAGCCTTCCTCTCCCAGGCCGTCCTCTCGCAGACGATCGGACGGGCCCGCGCCTCCCAGGGGGCAGACAACGCGTCCGTGTTCTACTCGTTCCTCCTTGTCTACGCCCTCCCTCTGATCGCGGTCGCCCTCCTGCGCGCCAAGGACCCGCTGTTCGTCTCCGCGGCGGTCTGCGGCGCCGTCCTTCTCGCCCTCTTCCCCGGCGTGACCAACAACACGCCCCAGTTCCTCATCCCTTTCCTCGCAATCTCGGCCTCAACCGCCCTCTCGGGCTCGCGGTTCCGGAGGATAGGGGCTGTCTTCGCGCTCCTCTTCGCGATGGCGACCGCGGCGATGCTTGCGCGCGGCGATCTCCTCTCGGACGGCGCGCCGCACCTACCTGAGATCGCGGCCCTCGTGCGCGAGTCGGCGGGAGCGGGCGGAAGCGTCTGGGGCACACCGGAGGCAGTCCTTGCTTCGCTCGAATCCGGCGTGCCGCTCGCCGGGGGCGAGATTGACCTCACGCCCACAAGCGTCTCGATAACGGGCCCGCCGTCGCGCAGGCCCGACGTCCTCGTGGTTTCCGACTACTATTACGGCCAGGCCCCCTATGCGGCGTATGCCGATCCTTCCAGCTATTCGCAGGCCGGGGAGGTCATCGAGCCCGTCGTCGGGAGAATCCGTATTTTGCGCAGGACTGGTTAAGCCCTTTTCTGACAAAACCTAAAAAAGGGGCCGAGTTTCCACTGTGAAATAAGCATTCGCTAGGATGGCTGGTTAGATTTGGGGCTAGGAAGAAGGGCGGTCAGAAATGGCCAAGCCTTGCCTCCGTTTCCGGCGGCGCGCCTAATGCTCCTTGCCTTCATCCTCCTCCTCACCCCTTCCCTTGCCGGCTACGGGATCTCGCCGTCGGGCGGGACCTTCACCTTCGATTCGGCGAAGGGAGGGACTTTCTAGGTTTCCGTCGACAACACCGGAGATTCCGCGGCGTATTTCCACATCACCCTTGCGGGCGACGCCGCTTCCTTCAGCTCCGTCAACTCGCCCGACTTCTCGGTCTCCGCCGGGTCCTACAAGACGCTCGTCGTGACGTCCGCCACGCAGAAGATCGGCGGGC
>DYHY01000001.1:4603-51254 GCA_020723935.1 Candidatus Micrarchaeum sp. | reverse complement strand
GAGCCTCTACCTCTGCCTCTCCCTCCCCGCGGGGACGAAGGAAGGCCGGCACATATTACACAAACTTCACGATCTGGGAGACGGATACCGGAGAACTGGCCCTGTAACAAGGCTGCGGTAGCATGGAGCCTCGCCGGCCCGGGCTTCCTAGGATGGCTTTCCAACAGGAGCGCGCTTCCCGAAGGAAAAGACTAAAAAAGGGGCCGTTTCAAGACTGCCTTGTGGGACAGCGAAGACGGCTTCACGCGAAGCGTAGGCCTGCCCTTCTGCCACTTTTTTCACTGATTGCGGCTGTCCCGCTCCTCGCGCTTTTCCCCTCCTTCGCTTCAAGCCCCTCCGCCACAGCGGGAAAGCCCCTTCCAGGGATAGCAGCAATCCTCATCCTAGCGGGCGCCCTCCTCACACTCGGTTATTTCAGCCTCCCCAAGAATGGCCGCGAGAAAATCAAGAGGCAGGGCGCGAGGGCCGGCAGGATAGTGAGGAGGAACGCAGACGTCGCGATAATAGTCGCGGCCATAATCTTCGTGTTCTTCGAGCTCATCTTCGCAAAGCCGCGCCTCACCGCTGGCACCCTTCTCGCCGGCACGCCAACGCTAACGGTCCCCAGCTGCACGATCGCCCAGCTGATCACGGTCAGCGGAATAACCACCCCGGGCTCCAACACCGGGGGCGCGAACCCGATAAGCTGCCAGCTCTCGAACGACGGCACGGTCTGGGGCGGCTCCTTCCAGTGCTGCGCCTCCGGCTGCACCGCCGGCTCCTACGCCTGCGCTAACCAGTCATGGAACCTCTCCACCGGCTACGGCGCGAAGATAGTCTACATCCGCTGCTACGACGCCAACGCCCCGACCACCTACCGCACGAACAACGCCGCGCTCAACCCCGGCTACCGGGCCTGCTGTATCGACGCGGACTGCGTGGTGAGCCAGTATTGCCCGAACTACATCTGCACGGCCTTAGGAGCGCCCACCATCATGTACGCGACCTCATCCTCCGACAAGGCCCTGGACTCGAGATTGAGGAAGAACAGCATCGCCTGGACCGGCTTCCTCCCGGAAGGCTACGAATACCTCATGGAGCAGACCAACCCCTCCACGGCGTTTCTCTCGCAGGGGAGCTCGGCGACCTACACGCACGACAACCTAATCGACAACGAGAAATACTGCTACCACGTGCGCGTCCAGAAAGAGGACGGGACCAAATACAGCGTCTGGTCGCCGACGATCTGCGCGCGCCAGGACACCCCCAGGATGGTCCTCAACTACCCCTTCGACGAGAAATCTGGCCCCCCCATAGACACGGACCTCGGAAACTACACGCTTGATGCGACTGGCACCGCGGGCAACCTGGGCTTCTTGTCCGGGGCGGAGTGGTCAGTCGACCAGAGGGGCTTCAACAGCGGGATGGTATTCAACCGCGCCTCGACCAACAATGTTTCCATAGCCACCCCCACGTTCAACTCGCTGAACGACCACACTGTCTCCTTCTGGTTCTACATGACCGACGCACCGGACGGCTTGTGGAGGAGGGTCCTCGCCAAGACGAACGGGACGGGCGAGCGGTCGCCGGGAATATGGGTGCACACGACGACGCAGTGCTTCCACTGGAAGTTCGACCCCGGGAACCTCGGATTCTCCTGCCTCGGGCCGGGCGGGGAGAACACTGCCTTTGCCCTCAAACGCTGGTATCACGTCGCGGTCGCAAAGAGCGGAACTACCGCGACTGCCTACATCGACGGCGCGTTCGTCGGAACGGCCGCGGCGCCGGCGACGATGAGCAGCGGAGCGGGCCCGTTCTACCTGGGCGCCTTCAGTTGGGGCAGAGCGGCGGGCATAATCCTAGACAACGTCCACATCTACGATCGGCCCCTCAACCAGCAGGAGGTCATAGCAGACATGCAGGACGCCAATTTCGTCACCCCAGACAGGGACCCGCCCAGCCAGCCTACCGGCACGGTCACGAGCGGGGCCTCCGTGACGGTGAACTTCACAGACCCGGACAAGATCATCTACTACGACGCCCGCTACCCGAAACCTGGGTTCTCGAACCCCGCCGTCGCGCGCACCTATTTCGTGAACAAGGGGTTCACCGAGAAGAACGCCGACACCCTCGCGACGTGGATGCAGAACCACATCACGCTCAACAACGCGACCGGGACGGTCGTGATAATGACGGACGGGTACTCGGTCCCGGACACGATACACACCCAGACCAACCCGAGTTCGGGATCAATCGTGCGCCAGTATGTGGATTCGGGCGGCCTCCTCGTGGCCCCCTCCACCCCTGGCTTCTGGTACCGGGGCAGGAACAACGGCACGCAGGAGTCCCTCAACTGGGGCGCCCTGGGCCACAAGACAATTTTCCGCGTCGGGACGGACTGGAACTTCACAACAGGCGGCGGCTTCGCGCTCACGCAGCTTGGCGCCAAGTACGGAATGTCCTCGGCCGGCTCGGAGTATTGGACGGAGCTGCACATGAACGGCACCTACGGCTGGGACGCGCCGCTCCTGAGGTTCGCTAACGCTATCAGCCCCTCGACCTCCGCCGAGGCGGCATTCAAGAACTTCTGGCCCGAGTTCCCGAAGTCCGGCCTGATAACGGCGTACGGCCTCCTGGACGGTAACTACGGCTGGCAGATGGACGAGCTCAACAGCATAGCTACGACGTTCACGACGAACAAGTATGCGCTCCTCAGGAGCACGACTGCCGCGGGCACCTACATCCCGACCGGCGGAGACTATGAGAATTTCACGGGAACGCAGGGGGCGGACATCACAACCCTCTCCGGCTGGACGAAATACACGAACGGCAACGGCTCCACCTTCACGATAGACCAGAACCGCTTCAAGTTCTACCTCCCGGGTACGGCGGTCACCGAATCCAACGAATACGCGCGCTTCACCCTGGCCTCCCCGGTGTCGGGGAGGGTCAAGGTGGAATACGACATCGTCTGGTCAGGGGCAAACAGCTGGAACCTGGCCGTGCGCCTGCTGGACTCGACGAGGAACCTGTATTCCGTGTGGAGCGCAAGCTCCGGGGCGGGCAATTGGAACCTCCTCCAGAACGACGCCTGGGAATACTACACACCTTCAACACCGATACTCACGGCCGGCCAGACATACCACTTCAGCATGATCCTTGACTTCAACGACAGGCGCGTGAAGCACTACCTCAACGACATCCTTCTCTCCGAGACCGGGATGGAGCCCTGGACGGGGAACGAGGCCACCAACCTCAAGTACATATTCTTCGCAAACTACGGCTACGCGACGAACGACGCGACGTACTACATAGACAACCTGCGCGTGACGCCGCTCTCGTCGTCGAACTCCGTGTTGGACATCGACGCCCTTGACTATGCGGGCCCGGCAGCCCCCACGTCCCCCTCGCTACAGAGCAAGACGGCCACCTCATGCTCAATAGGCGGCTGGTCCAACGGGGAGGACCGGGGGACAGACTACTTCTTCATCCCGACCTCCTACGACGACGCCGGGAACAGAGCCAATTACCTTTCCAACGGCGGCTTCGAGCGGGGGAATGCCTCCTGGTCGGGCTTTGGCACCTACGGTTCCATCAACACGACGCCTGTTAGCGGATACCTCAACGGCTACAAGGGCGCCTACCTCAAATACAACGGCGGCTCCTGGTCGGGCATCTGGCAGTGCAAGGCGTACGGCTCCTACACGACGCCGAGGAACTACACAGCCAGCTTCATGTACAAGTGCCCCTCCGGCTCGGGATCCGCCCACATCTTCTTCGGGGACTCTGTCAACTACGGCAAGTGGACGACGAGCGCGTCCTTCGCCTGCACGGGCAACTGGGAGCCGGCGCGCATCTCACTTTTCATGGATTCTGACCAGTGGCCCACGAACGGCAGCAACTTCTGCGTCTACCTCTACGGCGACCTTTCGACGGGCGGCGTCAACTACGACAACGTGGAATGGGACATGGTCAGGATCGGCAAGTCGACGACGGGCCTGGATCTCCTCCCATCCAGGATCCACGAGTCTGCATTGCAGGTGGCCGATTCTCCCTGGTTTAGCGCGGCAAGCTACAACATGACGGGCCTTTCGAGCTGCACGACATACAACTTCCAGGTCCAGAACAGGGACATTGCGTTCAACGCCGGCTCGTATTCGGGCACGGCGGCTTGCAAGACGCTCTGCTCCGACGGCCAGGCGTGCACGGCCGGCGCGGACTGCACGAGCGGCACGTGCGTCGCCGGAACCTGCCGCGCGTCCTGCTCGGGCTACACGAACTCCCGCTGCTCGATCGACGCGACGAGCTACACAACCAACAACTTCTGGTGCAACGCCTTGAGCGTCTGCGCGTACGACTGGGCGGCCCCCAACACGACTATAAGCTCCCCGTCGCAGAACGCCTACGTCAGCGGGACGGTGCAGCTGGCCGGGACCACGAACGACACCGGCGGGAGCGGCATCAAGAACGTCACCATCTACACCTGCGGCCAGGTCAATTCCGCCGTCGGCACGAGCACCTGGACCTACAACTTCGATTCCCGGACGCGCCTGGACGGCCCCTGCACCCTCTCCGCGACGGGCTTCGACAACGCCATCAACGCCGAGGAGAGCTACCTCACGACGAACTCCAGCGAGGTCCTCTACATGAACTTCAACGAGGGGGCCGGGACAAAGGCAAACGACCTCACAATGAACTCGACGAACAACGGGACTATCACCGGCGGGATGGGCTGGGACGCCACCGGCTACACCGGGGCCGCGGCCGACTTCACTGGGACGGCAGGGTCCTACATCAACGTCACGGACAAGAACTCCCTGGACTTTACCGGGGCCATGACCGCGACGGCCTGGGTGAATTTGGGGAAGAACGACCAGCTGAACGGAGCGGCCATCTTCGCCAAGGGCAACGGCGGCGGCGAGTCCTATGCCTGGGATTTCCTCGGCACCAACAGCAACGACACACGCTTCTACGCCTGGATAAGCGCGGTGCTCTACACCTGCACATCCTCCAACTGGGTGGCGGGCAAGAGGAACACCTGGCAGTTCCTCGCGGCCACCTACAACGGCCCGACCGGGACGGTGCGCCTCTATTCCAACGGCACGTCCATCGCCAACTGCACGGGCTTGCCTGCCTCCCTGACTGCGAACGCCCACGAGTTCACAATAGGCAACCGCCAGAGCGCCAGCACGACCTACGACCTCCCCCTCAACGCCTCGGTGGACGACCTGCGCCTTTACAGTCGCGCCCTCTCCCAGGCCGAGATAAAGTACCTCTACTACAACGCCACGCTCCACTACAACAACACTAAGCTCGTCGTGATAGACAACACGCCGCCGACCACTGGCTCGCTCTCCTACACGAACGGCTACGTCGTCGGCCTCCCCCTGACGATATCCTCCATTGTCAACGGCACTGACTCGGGCTCGGGCGTCGCCAACACGAGCATCTGGCGCCAGAACGCGACGCTCTCTGCAGGCGCGTGCGGGGCCTTCAACCCGGCGCACCAGCTCGTCGCGACGAACCCCGGATCATCCTACAACGACGGCACGGCCGCGGGCGGCTATTGCTACAACTACACGCTCTTCACCTATGACAGGGCCGGCCTCTCGAGCCAGTACAACACGACAAACATCGCCAAGGTCGACGTGAACGCCTCAAGCATGGGCACCATCGCCCCGGCGGCGTACTACACCTACACGACCACCTGCGGCGGCATGACTTACACGAACGGGACCGACGCGCAGTCGGGGATCGCCGTCGCGTACATGATGCGCGGGGCGGCGACCCTCACCGCCGGGTCCTGCGGCAGCTACGGCGCCGACTCCCAGATCTGGACGAACCCCCCGACGCCCTTCAGCGATGGCGGCAGGACGAGCGGCAACTGCTACCGCTACGCGATAAGGAACGACAACAACGCCGGGCTCACGAACTACTCGGCCTACTCGGAGTGCAAGGTTGACACGACCAACCCGGTCGGAGGCTCCATCAGCTACCCCGACGGCTACTTCCGCGGGACGACGATACACCTTGCGATCGCGAACGGCACGGACGCCGAGAGCGCGATCTCGCTCACAAGGCTCTGGCGCCAGAGTGCCGCCCTGGCAGCCGGCTCGTGCGGATCATACGGCGCCTGGACGGTCGTCGCGACCAACATAGGTGCCGACTACGGAGACCCCGTCTCTGGTGGCTACTGCTACAACTATACTCTCCAGGCCGTGAACGGCGCGGGCAACTCAACCAACTACACGTCGGCCGGAATAACAAGGGTTGATTCGACCGGCCCGACAAGCTCCATTTCCTCGCCCACCGAGGGGCAGCAGGTGACTGACGCCTTCACAATAAGCGGAACAGCCTCCGATACCGGCGGCTCGGGCCTGACCCGCGTCTGGGTCTCCTACGACGGCGGAGAGACCTGGGACGTCGCGACCGGTTCGGGCTCCTGGACCTACGGCGCTCCGGCGATAACAGGCATGGCCACCATCCTCTCGATGGCGGAAGACGCGGCGGGGAACAACGAGTCGATAGCCTCGAACGCCGGGTTCGAATCATTCACCGGATCCGCCGGCGATTCAGCGAACGACACTTTCACCGGCTGGAGCTTCGGCGGCAACAACCACTGGGCCGTCACGGATCTCTACAGCGGTCTCTACTCCTTGAAGCTGTACGGTGCCCAATCGACCCTCGCGGCGTCAAGCTTCTACAACCGGGGTTACACGCTCGGGGGCAAGACCTTCTATTTCTCCACCTATGCCAAGGCGACCTCGCCCGTGCAGGTCCCTTCCCTGGGATTGAGATGCAACGGAACCGTCGTATACAATCTGTACATGAACCCGACGCTCACGGCCTCCTACGCGAGGTATTCGCTGGTTGCAACGTTCAATCCCGCCTGCAACGGCTACGGCGTCCAGACTTTCGTGAGGACGCCCGCAGCCGCAGGGGAGAACGTGACGTACGACGACGTGATAGTGCTGGAGGGCGTCAACGTCACCGGCATGGGCGCGACCCCCCAGTCCAACGACACGGTCGCGACGATCAACGGCGGCAACAACATCAACCCCGCCTTCCAGTTCCCAATGAACCTCACGATCTTCGACCACGACGGCGGATCGGACCTGGACTGCGACGGAACGTACGCCAAGTGCAACGTGACTTGCTGGTCGACTGCGGCATCCAACGAGGGCGGGCTCCACAGCTGGGACAACCTCAACGCGAGCCTCGCGAACAGGACGCCCGGCCAGGGCATCTATCTCAACATCTCCGCGATGCTCACGCCCTACGTCTACTCGATAAACGGCACCTGGAACTGCCGCGCGAGGTTCAGGGACAAGGCGGGCCATTCCAACACGACCGGCTTGCTGAGCTTCGCGTTCAACATCAGGCAGGGAGCCCTCGGCCAGCCCTCCGGAAGCTGCGCCTTCTCGGGCCTCCCGGGGACCTCCAACATCTCATCCACCTGCTACCCTGGCCAGCCGGCGATTGAGGTCCTCAACCTAACGACCGGCTCAAACTACGACAGGCAGCTGTGGATAAACCAGTCGCGCCTCAACTGGACGCAGCTCCCCGAGCCCTCGCCCAACACATTCCTAATAAACGAGACAACCACCTTCGGCACCGCGGCCTGCCCGCAGAGCTCTTTCGTGACGTCCGCCACGCAGAAGATCGGCGGGCTCCTCTCCAGGGGCACCTTCCCGAACCCCGCGAACGCGAGCCTCTACCTCTGCCTCTCCCTCCCCGCGGGGACGAAGGCCGGCACGTATTACACGAACTTCACGATCTGGGAGACGGACACCGGAGCACTGGCCCCGTAGGAGAACCTAGGACAAGATGGAAACGAAGAGCGCCTGGAAGCTTCCCGCAGCCTGCCTTTTCCTCCTCCTGCTCGCGGCCATGAGGCCGGCCCTCGCCGGCTACGGGATCTCCTCGGAAGCCTCCGCCTTCGTGTTCCCGCCCTCCTCAGGGGGCACGATCGCCTTCCAGCTGGACAACACGGAGAAGACCCCGCTGACCTTCCACTTGGACCTTTCCGGGGACGCCCTGCCGCTCGTCTCGATGGATTCACAGAAGATCGTCCTGCAGCCCAATTCCTACAAGGACCTCCTCGTGCGCGTGAGCCCCCCGCAGAGCCCCGACCCCGCCAAGAATTATTTCCTAATAGTGACTGTCTCGACGGACGCAAGTTCCGGAACGCTCCAAGCCGGAGGAGCGGGCTTCGAGCAGAAGCTGGTCTCCACCTACACGATACGCTTCGCGGCCCCCCCGGCCCCCGAGAAGGTCGGGCCCGCGGCGGCCCTCCCGCCCCAGGCGGCTCCCGGGAATGGGAGCCTGGCCCTCGCCGGCGGAGCCGCGGCAATCCTCCTCGCGATAGCCTGCACGGCGTTCTTGATGGGCTGGGCAGGGAAGAAAAAGGCCGCGCCCGTTCCGGCACCCTCGGCCGGCGCAAAGAAGGCGCGGGCCGCGACGGGCGCGAAGAGGAAACGGCTTCCGGCGGACCGCCGCTCGGGGAGAAAGAAGGTTTAAGATGCGCATCCCCGCTTTCCTCGTTTCCGCAGCGATCCTCGTCCTTGCCGCAGGCCTCATTGCCTCGCCGGCCCTCGCCGGCTACGGTATCTCCCCTTCCGGAGGCACCTTCCACATCCCCGTCGACAAGCCGGGCACATTCAATGTCTCCGTGGACAATTCAGACGGGGCTCCGGCAGCCTTCAGGATCTCGGTCTCGGGCTCGGCCGCAGGCTTCTCGAAGGTCGATTCGCCCGCCTTCACAGTCAATCCAAGCTCCTACAAGACGATAACGGTGACAATCACCCCGCCGCGCGGGACCAAGGACGGGGACACCTATTCCCTGGAGCTCTTGCTGAGGAGCGATTCCTCCGCGGGCGGCCAGGCTTCCTCCTCGGGCTCGGGTGGAGCGGGCTTCCAGCAGGTTCTTATATCGGCCTACACTGTGAGGTTCGGGACAGGGAACACGACCCAGGTAAAGACCACTCCCTTTGCCGGAGTCTCCCTTCCGTCCTTCTTCACACCCGTCACGGTCCTGATAGGCGGCGTCTCCATCCTGGTGCTCTCCGTTATAGCCACAATAATGGTTCTTGCGTCTTCCAAGAAGTAACACCCTCAAGATGACTTTTTTTTTTGGAAATACTTTTATATGCCTCCAAGGGCGAACACCCCTTATAAGGACATTTCAGATACTATCAGAAAGAAGACCAGGGGTGAATGCGCAAAAATGGCCAAAGTGGATTCCAGGAAGATCGGTGTTTTCGCGGCGGTTCTGTTTGTCGGAGTCGTCCTCGCCATGGCGGGGCCGGCGTTCGCGGAGGTCGTGAACGCGACGGCGAGCGTGACTAACGTCCTGCCCTACCAGCCGGTCAAGAACGGCGTCAACATCAACAACACCTTCGTGCACTCCACTACCCCTTCGATCGCCCTCTACCGCGGCATAGACAACAACGGCGATACCGTCAACACGACCGTGAACGTGACGACGAACTCTGCGAACTGGTGCGCCCTCACCGGCCAGGACTGGGTGGGGACCTCAGGCACAGCCTTCGCAGCTCAGAACAGCTCCTTCACAATGACAATAGGGAGCGGCACGCCCCTCGTCCCAACCTTCACCTATTCCGCGTCCGGCGGCGCGAACAACACAAAGTCCTACTATTTCTGCATGTATTCGAACGACTCCTCCGGCGCGGCGCAGACCTTCAACATGACTTTCCCCCTCGCGCTGAACCTGACGATCTACAACAGCCAGCCTACCGCGCCCAGCGCCCTCAACGTCTCCGAGACGATCATCTACCACGGCAACGACGCGACAGTCTCCTGGACGTACGGGAGCGACCCTGACACGGACGCCCTGACGCACAGGATGTTCGTCGGGACGAGCGCGGGCGCAGGCAACGTCCTCGCCAACACGACCGTCACGACTCCATATTCGCTCACCTCTGCCGACATGTACGGCCCCGGGGAGAACAGCAACAACACCACGGCGTCCAGGACGCGCTACTACGTCAGGATATACGAAAACGACGGCACGTCCCTGACTGCGGGCTCTGGCAACGCGAACTCAACAGTCTACGTGACGACCTTCAACATAACGAACGCCAGGCCCACGGTGACCACGGCGTGGGTCAACAGCACCACCGCGGCCCCGACGACCGAGGGCCAATACGTCAGGTTCAACGTCACCTGGGCGGACGCCGAGGACGACACCGCATCCCCCTCGATAATGCGCATCTGCTCGACGGCCTCCGCGACGCCCACGGGCTGTACTGCTACGACCCTGTGCTCGAGCGTCAACGCCCCCCCGGTGGCTAACGCCACCTGCAACTACCTGACCGGCGCGGGGGACGCGGCCGACAACTCAGTCTACGCCTTCGTCTGGGACCGCTACGGCCTGCCGACCGACAACTCGGCCGCCGTCAACATCCACTACTACGTCGACCACGGCATAACGTTCACTAACTACACGTTCGGCAAGCAGACCCTCGCCGACGTCTACGTCGGAGGGGTCTTCGAGGTGGGCGACAAGGTGAACTGCTCGGCCGTCATCAAGAGCCCGGACAACGCTGTCACAGACGTCAGGTTCATACTCTACGGGCCCAACGGCAGCATCACGAGCTACGACAACACGAGCGCGAACGTCAGCGGCTCCTGCGTCGGGGCCGCCTGGAGCACGGGCAAGAACTGCTCGGCGAACTTCCTGATAGACACGAGCGGAACGACCGACGCGGGCCCCTGCCGCAACAGCGAGGGCACGTGGCAGTGCATAGTGAACGCCACGAACCAGTTCGCCCAGAACAAGACTAGCGGCGCGCCGGTGGCGCAGCTGCAGCAGGTCCTGACGAACTCGCAGCCCGTCGTGACGGCCGGCATCTCGGCAAGCGACGGCAGCGACACAATTACGCTTGTCTGGACGGGCCCCGGGACCGCGGCCGCCGTGAAGAAGCTCAACATGACGTACCGCGACAAGAACGGCTACGACGATGTCAACACGGCTAGCTGCGGCTCCAACGGCTGCCAGGTCCACTGCTGGCAGGGGAACGGCGCGGACACCAACACGTCCACGGGCGTCTCCGACGCATGGTGGAACTTCACGGTCAGGAACTACACCGCCGCCACAGCCGACAACCTTGGCGCGTTCTCGGGATGCTCGGGCGGGGGCAACGGCACGAGGGTTCTGAGCCTCAACCCAGCCTTCGAGTCCGAGACGATGAACGGCACCTGGTCGTGCATAATGAGGGTCAACGACAACAACAACAGCTACGCCTGGACCGCCATCAAGAACAACTTCAACGTCAACGAGCTCCTCGCCGCGGACGACTACGACTCGAGCAGCGTCTACCACGACTACATAACGTACGCCTTCTCGGGCTCGCCTGGCGCCACCTACCAGTCCACCTATTCCGGCGGGAACTACGTCGAATACAGGCACAAGGGCAACTCCTGCCAGTATGTGAGGTATCTTGGCAACAACTTCACCAAGGGGACTGACGGGTCGACGCTGATACTAGTCGGGAACTTCTCGGTGAACCTCTCGACATCGGCCTTCCCCGACTGCACGTCCAACGGTTGCAGGCCCCTCAACAACACCTACAGGTTCCTGGGCGGCTCGCCCCTGATGTGCCAGGACGCGATAGCCAACTACCCCAACGACCTGAGGCACTACTCTTCGGCAGGCCTCGCGATACCGGTCGGGACCCCGATGGGCAACTACAACACCTCGTTCGTCGACGGGAAATGCCTGAGGAGCGGCGCGCTTTGCACCGACGGAGGCTCCTAGGCTGCCATGGCAAATGCAAGGGGGCGGAAGGAAATGATAAATAACGGTGGTTCTGAAAGGATGTCTGAACGGATGGATAAAAAGCCCCTGCTCGCCCTTCTGGCGGCGCTAGTCCTGGCGGTCGTCGTCGCCACTTCTCCCGCCTTCGCGGGCATGAGCTTGTCGCCTGCATCCGGCACCTACACAATAACCCGACAGGGCGGCACGATCCAGTTCGTCGTGGGGAACAGCAACACCGAGGCGAGGACCTTCGAGGTCACGACCTTCGGGGGCGCCGCGGCGGACGGGAACAAGTTCGTGAAGAAGATAATCCCGGACCCCCTGGTCACGATCAAAGCCAGGGATTTCAAGACATTCTACGCGCAGATAGTCCCGGACAACACTGTGGAATACGGCAGGAAATACGTGATAGGGCTGCGGGTCATGGACGCCGGCGGGGCCGAGGCCGGGACGGGCATCGGCGCCGGGGGCAAGGAGGCTAGCGACGCGAGCTTCTACGTTGTCTTCGAGAACAAAGGGATGACGGTGAACTACGGGGGCTTCGACGAGGAGGCGACAAGGCAGCGCCAGGCGGAGCTCAACAGGAAGCCCAACTACCTCCCTTTAATCCTGGCAATCCTGCTGATAATATTGCTCCTCGCGGGGCTCTTCTTCTTCATAGCGAAGAGGCGCAAGAAAGAGAAGGAAGAGGAAGAAATTGTCGTGCAGAACCCGGAAAAGCCGGCCTAGGAAGAAGGGCGGCGGCGGGCTGAACGGCCGCAGGGGAGATGCGCGGGAAGCGCCGGGCGCAAGGAGCCAAACGCCCCCATTTTTTCCTTTCCTGGGCCCCGCCCTCGCCCTCGCAGCCCTTCTCCTGCTCCTCCCCACGGCCTCCCCGGCGCTCTCCGACGACATATTGGGGGAGTCCTCAGGCCTGCTGAACGTCTCCGAGGACAGGGGCCTGCCGAGCGCGACGCCGGTCCTCGGGGTCACCAACCTCCCCCCGCGCGTGATAGAGGTGGTCTCAACGAACGCGGTCGTGGGCCGCGACGCGGTCCTCCTCGCCGTCATCTTCGACCCCAACGGCGCCGAGGACATTTGCTCGAAGGGCGGCTGCAACGTGAGCTGCTCCTATGCCGAGCTCTTCACCTCGGCCGCCGCGCCCAAGGAGAAGGAGACATTCTCGTGCAGGAACCTGCAGTGCTCGGTCTCGGGCCAGTTCAAGGTCCTCGACAGCGTCCCGGTCTGGGACCCGAAGACCTCGCGCCTCAGCGCCCGGATATCCTTCGACAAGCTCGCGAGGCCCGGGAAATGGGACTGCGAGATATCGGTCTCCGACGGGGCGGGGAAGTCGGCTGTGCGCGCCCATCCGATCACCGTGCGCGAGCCCACCTTCCTCTCGCGCCTGATAGACAGGCTAGATGAGCTCCTCTTCCTCTACCTCCTCCCGGCGACAATCATCGTCGCGATCCTCCTCTCCGCCAAGAGGTACGCCTCCCGCAAGATGGATGAGGTGGATTGGGACGCCCTTGCCGAGCAGTTCGTCGAGACCAAGGCGCATTTCTCGGCGGTCGAGGAGAGGATCCGCACGACGACGCGCCTGCGGGCAGCCCAGCATTCCCAAGGGCTCCTGTCCCTCGCCAAGGCAACCTTCTCGGACGGGGATTACCGGGAGGCGCAATGGATCGCCCGGCAGGCGATGCAGGAGCTGGGGGGCGACCCCTCGCGCGTCCACGTCCCGACACGCCTCCTGACGCTGCCCGAGAAGGCCGTCCTCGTCCTCCATGCCCTCAGACGGGAAATCATCTCCGGCCTGCGCGGGAAGGCGAGGCGCCTCTGAAAAGGGGTCCTGCGCCTTTTTGGGAAATGTTTATATTCCGGCAGGGCCACCCGGTCACCCGATATGGTTACATTTAGGCCGAAAATCCGGACAGCAGGCTTCGCAGCGGTGCTCGTGATCGCCGTCCTCGCGGCGCTCCTCTTCGCGCCCGCGCAGGCAAGGGTTGGCCTCGCGATATCCCCCTCCTCGGGCCAGTATTTCCTCAACAGGGAAGGCGGGTCAATAGACGTCCTCGTCTCGAACTACGGCGACGAGAACACCATCTTCTCCGTCAGGGTCTCGGACGAGGCGGCGGGCTTCGCCACCCTTGACAAGTCAGCTGCGGCGATAGCGCCCGGCGAGTCCGAGAAGTTCCGCGTGAACGTCGCGCCCGCCGGACCCGTCGAATACGGGCGCGCCTACGTCCTCACCGTCGTCGCCACCGCGCAATCCTCGACCGGGGCGCCGGGCTTGGTGTCCGGGAACCTCAAGCTCTTCTTCAACACGGAAGCGGGGAAGAAGGACTATGTTGTGAGCTCCACCGCTCCCCTCACCCTCTCCCCACCCGAAAGCGTCCTCCTCTCGAGGCTTTTCACGTTCTTTGCGGCGATAGTCCTTGTGGGTGTCGCGTACTACCTCATCAGGACGCGCGGCCCCTGGAAGGACGAATAAGACAGCCTCCTGCGGCCGCGCAGCTCCGGCATGCAACTTCTTGCTTGGCTTCGTCCCTAGGCGCCCATAGCAAGGCTCATTGTGTTTCGCAGGCCGGGCCCGAGGCCCACCGCAAGTATTGCAGCTAGGAGCACCGCGCGCTCCCTCTCACTGAATCCAGCCCTCTCCGAAAGGACCAGAATCAGGAGCATCCCGGCGATCTTGACGAGGTAGAACGCCGGTGCGCCGCCGATGCCCATCACGGCGCGCGCGACCACATGCTCCTCGAAATAGCTGTAGAACTTCACCGCGACGAGGGTGGATGACGCGTCGAAGACGTGGGCGGCGAGGACGAGGGACGTGGCGAGGGGCAGCTCCATTCTCAGCACCTGCCTTATTATCGTCACCGCCGCGAAGCCCAAGACGAAGAAGCCCAAGACGAGCATCAGCCCCTCGAGGTTTTTGAGCCTCGCCGCGACGATCGCGACGTTCGCGCCCGCAAGCAGCCAGCCGGCGAGGCGCGCCCTCTTGGGGGCGAAATGCGAGGTTCCCAGGAACAGGAGGAAGACGAGGGCCCATATCCCCGGTGTTATGAAGAGGATCTTCGCGGGCCAGGAGCAGGGATAGACGCAGGCGTCCTCAAGGGAGCGCGCGGCGGCGCCCAAGACCAAATAGGGCGCGACGTCCCCAAGTAGGGAAAGGGGCTTCTTCTTCCTGACGAAATCGCTTTTCAGCAGGAGGAAGGCCGCGAGGCCGAGGAGGACGACTATCATCGCCGTCGTGACGATGTTGTATCCCGTCCCCTCCTTCATCGGGAGGACCACGAACCTGTCGAGAAAACCGGAAAGCCCCGTCATCCTTCCACCGCGCCCTTACTGCATCTTGCGCCGCTGCATCTCCCATATCAGGGAGACCTGCTGGGACATGAGATCTATCTTGTCCGAGAGAATCTTGAGCTTCTCCTCTATCCTCATCAGGCGCTCGCCCAGATCGCCGGCCGCGGAGAACGATTGCTGCTGCTGTTGTTGTTGTTGTTGTTGTTGTTGGGGGAGACCGAAGCCCTGCGACGGGAAGCCGGGCGTGAAGGTCGGGCCCATGTGCGGGCTCGTCGACTGGAAGTTGTCCTGCATCGGCTGCTGCTGCTGCTGCTGGCCGAAGACCTTGGGGACAGTGGGCCTCTCCTCTTGGAGCGCGCCCAGCCCTCCGGGAGTCTGCGGCCCCTGGACGGGCTCGTTGGTCGGCTGGATTGTCGGCTCCCTTGGCTTGAACCTAGCAAGAAGATCGTCAAGAGCTGCCATGCCGGCCGCAAGATGGGTTTTTCAGGATATAAACCTTCTACTTTTTCTTCTTCTCTTTCGTGAGGAAGACCATCATCATCAGCGGCACGCCGATGGCTATGACCAATGTGAGCGGGTCGTAGTTCCCCCAAAGGAATTCGAACGTCGGCAGCATTTCGGGTGTCGGCTGGAGGGCTGCACGCGCCCGGAGCTTTTATGCCTTTCTTGCCCGGGCTTTTCGGAATATTTTTGCGACCGGCGAAGGCTCCACCGTAAAATTTTCCGGGCAACGCTTTTAACGCCGGGCGCCCTGTCCGCCTCCTGTGGAAGCCTCCGGATCAAGGGACGTCGCGGAGATGGACCGCCTCCTGGCGCGCCCCCTCCTTTTCCTGCTCGAAAGCCGGGACCCGGAGAAGGAGATTGTCGTCGCCTGCCTGAGGGCTCCGGACGGGAAGGCGACCTTCGCGCACTCCTGCCAGGTCCCTGGCGGAAGGTACGTCCATGCGGAGCGCGCGGCGGTGGAGAAGCACGCCCTCCTCTTCGGGAGGGTGCCGGAGGGCTCGGAAATTGCTGTTTCCCTTTCCCCCCTGCGTGCGCGACAATCCCGCGAGGGAGGGGGGGGCCCTCGTGCTCGGACCTCATCCTGGGGAAGGACCTCGTGCAGCCCGGCCTCAGGATCTCGCGCGTCCATGCCGGATTTCTCGACCCCATCCAGCCCGGAGCGGAGGGCTACCTCGCCCTGGGCTTCGACCTGACCCTCCCCGCCGACGCGAGGCTTGCTGGCGCCTGCGGTAGGCTGCACACCTATTTCAAGCCCGAGAACTACCACAAAGTCCCGATCCCGGAATTCGTGAGCAAGGCGCTTTCCGCCGGCATCCGGCGGGACGACCAAACGATTTAACCCGCCGCCCGCGCCTCCCCCCGATGGCTGACTGGAACTCCATCTTCGAGAGCGACGGCGTTGTGTTCAAAAAACCCTAGGAAGATCTCCCGCGCCTCGCCAAGACCTTCCGCAGGGAGGGCATCCGCAGGATCCTGGACCTCGGATGCGGGAGCGGGAGGCACACTATGTTCCTCGCCTCCAAGGGCTTCGAGGTCACGGGGACCGACGTCTCGCCCTCCAGCCTCGCCCTCGCGAGGAAGTTGCTCGCATCCCGCGGGCTCGGCGCCCGCCTCGTGCGCGCCTCGGCATACGCCCGCCTCCCCTTCGGGGACGCGGCTCCTTTGACGCCGTCGTCTCCACGCAGGCCGTCCACCACGCCGGAATCTCCCGGATAAGGCGCTGCATCCGCGAGATCGCGAGGGTCCTTGCGCCCGGCGGCCTCGCGTTCGTCACTGTGGCCAAGTTCGGCGCGAAGGCGCGCACCGAGGCGTACAGGATGATCGCGCCGCGCACGTGCGTCATGACGGGCGGCCCGGAGAAGGGGGTCGTCCACTACCTCTATACCAGGGCGCTCCTGAGGAAGGATTTCTCGCCGCGCTTCAGGATCTTGGATGTACACAAGGACGGCACGTGGCACTACTGCCTCCTCGCGAGGAAGACGCCCTAGGGAAACCGGGGACGCGCCGGAAAAAACGGACGGGAACGGCCCCAGCTCAGCTCCAAGTCAAGTCAGTTCACTTCACCGCGACGTAGAAGCCCAGGGAGATTATCGCTAGGCCCAGGAACATGTTGAGCGTGACGGGCTCGCCTAGGACGAGGAAGGCGAAGATCGCCGTGAAGCCCGGCAGGAGGAGCATGAACATCTGCTGCTGCTGCTGCTGCCGCCGCTGCTACCAGAGGAGCATCGAATCGTACGCCTTGATGGCGAGGAAGAATGCGCCGGCGTTGAGCAGGCCGGCGAGGACGAGGGGGCCGACGTCAAGGGGGCGCTTCGCCCATCCCAGCAAGAGGAAGCCCTCGAAGAGGGCTGCGCAGACGAGCGAGACGAGGAAGAGCGCGAACATCAAGACGGTCATGACAGTGAACCGCGGGACGCCGTTCTTGTAGACCCTTTTGAGCACCACGCCGAAGACGGCGGAGATGAGGACTGATGCGACCATGATCGCGATCCTAGAGGCGAGTTTCATTGCGGGGGCGAGGCCCGACCCGCCGTTTAAATATCCGCGCGCCGTGGAGAAAATGGAGCCCCAAGCGAGATTTGAACTCGCGGCCTCTTCCTTACCAAGGAAGCGCTCTACCGCTGAGCTATTGGGGCGCAGAACCGGGGATTTTTTTTTATCCTTTTTAAAACCGCCCGAACCGCTGCCCGGCCCGCGGCGGGCAAACCTATTAAACCGGGGAGGCGCGCCCTCCCCCCGTGGCGGGGGGACTGGGGAAGGCGGCCGCGGCGATTTCTTTCCTGACTGTCCCCGTCCTCCTCCTCCCCCTCCTCCCGGCCTGTTCGCAGTCCGCGAAGAAGGGGTGCCCGTCGGCTTCGCGCCGATGATCGAGATCGGGACCGAGATCCAGATGACTTCGCAGGACCTGGGCCACGGGCTGTTCATTCCCAGGACGACCGTTGCATCGGACGTGAAGCCCGCGGCTCTGGGCGCGCAAGTGGACCTTGGCGACGACAACCTGACATATGTGCAAATCACCGACAACGGCGAGCAGGTCTACGAGCGCCACTTCAACGGAGAATCCTACTTCTTCGGCTCGGCCAGCCTCTACCTAGATGAGGGGGAGGATCACGACGTCACCGTCCTCGCCCGCGACGCGGACGGGAACGAAAGCTATGCGTAGCTCTTCCTCGGCGCGGACGGGGTGGTCGGGGGCGTCGTCGAGCCCCCGCGGCCCAAGAACGCGCTCGTCGTCGTGAGCTATGGTGGCGAGGATTTCGAGGACGAGATGCGGGTCGGCGAGGGCCCTGTCCTCGGGCGCTGGAACGGCGTCCTCGCCCGCAATTCCGAGAGGGCGAGGGTGGATCCGGAAAGCGTCTACAACAGTAACACCGTCGTCAACGTCTATGCGATGGGCGGCGAGCCGCCCCTCTACAGGCCGTCGCTGGGCGTGCGCGCCCCCGGCCCGGAAAGCCCACATCTTGCGCCCCGCCTGGGACTGAAGCTGGCCGGACCGGCCGGCGAAGCTAGCGAAGCTAGCGCAGCCTTATCGTCTCCAGGTTCCTGGGCGCTACCGACTCGATGCGGAATGTCTTGTGCATCGAGCGCATGAGATCCAGGCACTTGCTCGCCTCGCCGTGGTTGACGACTATGAGGCCGGGCTTGGAATGCATGTTGCCGACGAAGTTCATCAGCTCGTTCCGGTCCGCGTGCGCCGAGAAGCCGTCAACCGTGTGGACGGACATCCTGAGCTCCGCCACCTCCTTCCTGCCGTTCTGGTGAGAGACAGGTATTTGCTTGAGGCCCCGCTGTATCTTCTTCCCGAGGGACCCTTCGCCCTGGTAGTTGATGAACATTATCGCGTTGAGTGGGTTGTCGCAGAGCTGCTTGAGGTATTCGACCGAGGGCCCGCCCGTGAGCATGCCGCTCGTCGCCATTATGACGCAGGGGGGCCCGGTGATTATCGCCTCCCTCTCCGCCCTGCTCCCGACCCTTGTGAATACACTGGAGAGGAGGGGGTTCTCCTCGCGGGAAAGTATCTGGTTCCTCACGCGCTCGGAGAGGAACTCGGGGTAGGTCGTGTATATGGCGGTCGCGTCCCACATCATCCCGTTCAGGTAGATGGGGATCTTCGGGATCTCGCCCTTCCTCATGAGCTCCTCGATGAGGAGCATTATCTCCTGCGAGCGCCCGACGCCCAGGACCGGTATCAGGAGCTTGCCCTCGCGGGCGATGGTGTCTTTTATGACCCTCACGACCTCGGCCTCCGCCTGCGCGATGGGCGGCTGGAAGTCCTGGCTCGCGCCGTAGGTGGACTCGAGTATCAGCGCCTCGCAGCGCGGGAACTGGTTCCACGCGGGGTCAAGGAGCCTTGTCTTTACGTACTTTATGTCCCCGGAGTAGACGAGGTTGTAGACCCCGTCCCCGACGTGCACGTGCGTGACGGCCGATCCTATTATGTGCCCGCCCTCGTAGAAGGTTATCCGCAGGTCCGGTGTGATGTCGGTCACCTCCCCGTAGTCCAGGGTTATTGTGTGCAATATCTCCTCGTGGATCTCGTTTGAGGAGTAGGGAGCCTTCTTGTTCTCCGCCTGCGCGATGTCGATGTAGTCGAGCTGCAGCAGGGCCATTAGGGCGCGCGTCGGGGCCGTGCAGTACACTGGGCCGGTGTAACCATACTTGAAGAGTATCGGGAGGAGGCCGATGTGGTCCATGTGCGCGTGGGATATGACGACGGCATCCAGCTTTGAGACGTCGAACTCCGGCGCCTCCAGGAACGGGAAGGCGTTCTCCTCGCTAGCGACGTTTATCCCGCAGTCGAAGAGCACGCGGCTCTCCGGCGTCTGGAGCAGCATGCAGCTCCTCCCGACCTCGCGGTAGCCCCCGAACGCCGAGAGGCGCACCCACGTCGGGGGCTTGGTCCCGGTGTAGATCCTGTTCCCGACGCCGTTGAGGAAGGTCGCCCGCTCCTTGGAGCGCTTGATGAGTATGCGGCGGATGGTCGTCACGATGTCGCTCTTCGTGGGCGAGGTGCGGAAGACCTCGGGCGTCCAGAACGTCCTCTCCTTGATCTGCGCGCCCGTCTCTCCGTTCTTCCCTATGACGAGGCCCGGCTTCTCGGCGTCGATGAGGACCCTGCACCCACCGGAATCGAAGTCAATGCTCGTTATCCCGGCCTCCTGCGGGACGATCTTCCTGATCTCCTCCTCCGCGTTCTCGAGGGGCAGGAGGAGCGTCGAGTCGGCGCGCACCTCTATCCTCTTCTTGACCTCCTTTGCTATCTTCTTCACCGAGTCAAGGCAGGCCACGTAGAACTTGGGGTTCTCGGTGAAGAGGACGATGTTCGCCCCCTCGAACTTGTGGTCGTTGATCTTCGCATCCTTCGGGAGCATCGACTTTATCTTGTCGAATATCTCGTCCCTCGTCAGCATCGGCATCTTTCACTCGTCACTCCTTGGTTTCATGTTCTGATTCGATCGCGTTCTTGTCTTGCTCGGCAGCCTCCACGCGTTCCCCCGCGCGAAGCGCCCGATTATTTCCTGTGCGTGCGTCCCCCGCTTTCCCGGGGGCAGCCTCCCAGCCCCCGCCCAAAAGCGCGGGGCCCGCCGGATGCGACTGCCACTCCCTTTTCCTGCGCGCCGGGAAGCCCTGCTGCTTTCAGTTCTTCTCTATGAGCTTCCTTATCTCGTCCTGGTTGAATTCCTTCATCCCGGACTTGGTAACGGTCACTATGTTGAAGCTGACCCCGCCCGTGTACATGTCGCGCTCGCGCGCCGCCTTGAGCGCCTTGACCGCGACGGCGACGCCCTCCTCGGCGGTCATGCCCTCTTTGTAGGTGGAGTCTAGGACCCCGAGGGCTATCGGCCCGCCGGATCCGGTCGAGAAGACCTTCTCGCCCGTGACCATCCCGCCTATCGGGTCTATTGAGTAGAGGCCCGCCCCCTCGTCGTCGTATCCCGCGACGAGTATCATGACGAGGTAGGGGTAGAACTTGTTGGACTGGAGGATGTTGGAGAGGAGCGTCCCGATGCTCCTTGTCGTCATTACGCTGCCCCGCGTCTCCTGCAGGGATGCTTCCGCGCGCAGGACGCGCGTCAGGTACTGCAGGTCCCCGACGCTCCCGGCGGTGGTTATCGCCACGCGGCCGTTTATCGCAAAGACCTTCGTCTCGTACCTGTTCTCGATGTAGCCGGACGTCGCCTTCTTGTCCGCGGCAAGGACGACCCCGTCCGAGCACACTAGGCCCACGGTGGTAGTCCCCTTCCTAACGTCTTTCATCGCCTTATCGATCATGTCCATTGGGTTCATCACAGTCCCGCTTGTCGTCATCTTGCAGCATCCGTCCGCCCGCTTGCGGCGCGCGCTTGGGTAGTGGCCTTAATGCATAAGCTCGCCGCAAGAAGCTACTGATTGCTCTCCGAGCCGCTTTTTAAAGGTTTCCCAGGCGCCCGCGGAGGGGTTTGCGCGCCTCAAGGCCGCCTCCCGCCGCCTCCCGACCAACAATTAAAAAGGCCGGCGCGGGCTTGCCACCTGAAATGTCCGAAGAGGAAGGGATAACGGCCAAGAAGGCCGACAACTTTTCCGACTGGTACGTCCAGGCCGTCAGGAAGGGCGACCTCGCGGACTATTCCGCCGTCAAGGGGTGTATGGTGGTGAAGCCCAACGGATACTACGTCTGGGAGAGGGTCCAGGAGTTCCTCAACGCCCTCATCAAGCCTGACGGCGTGCGGAACGCCTATTTCCCGCTCCTCATCCCGGAGAGCCTCCTTCGGAAGGAGGCCGACCATTTCGCGGGCTTCACGCCCGAGGTCGCATGGACGAGCGGGAGCGACAAGGGCGAGAAGGAGGGCGAAGGGGAGCGCCTAGCGATACGCCCGACGAGCGAGACGATAATCTGCTCGGAGGTCGCCGGATGGGTGAGGAGCCACCGGGGCCTTCCCGTCCGCCTGAACCAGTGGTGCTCGGTCCTGCGCTGGGAGACAAAGACCACGCGCCTCTTCCTGAGGACCCGCGAGTTCCTCTGGCAGGAGGGGCACACCTTCTGGGCCGGCAAGCCCGAGGCGGAGGCCGAGGTCCTGCGGATTCTGGGCTTCTACAAGATGGTCGCCGAGGACCTGCTCTGCGTGCCCGTGGTCCTCGGGCAGAAGTCCGAGAGCGAGAAGTTCGCGGGCGCCGAGTACACGACCTGCATGGAGGCGATGATGCCCGACGGCCGGGCGCTGCAGTTCGGCACGAGCCACCACCTCGGCCAGGGCTTCTCGAGGGCCTTCGGCGTGAAGTTCCTCGACCCCGACAACAAAGAGAAGCTCGCCTACTACAACACGTGGGGCTCCTCGACGCGGATGATCGGGGGCCTCGTGATGCTCCACGGCGACGATCGGGGGATAGCCCTCCCGCCGAAGGTCGCCGAGACGCAGGCGGTCGTCATCCCGATATACTTCAAGGACTCCCAGAAGGAGGCTGTCGTCTCCGCCGCGATGAAGGTCGCGGCGCGCCTCTCGGACGCGGGGATCCGCGTGCAGCTGGACGGCAGGACCGACAAGACGCCGGGCTGGAAGTTCAACAACTACGAGATGCTGGGCGTCCCCCTGCGCGTCGAGATAGGCCCGCGCGACGTGGAGAAGGACCAGACTGTCCTTGTCAGGCGCGACACGGGCGAGAAGTCGTTCGCGCCGGCGGCGTCGATAGGCACGGACGCATCGGCGCTCCTGGACAGGATCCAGTCCGACATGCTCGCGCGCGCTAGGGAGAGGCTCTCGAGAATGACTTTCACCGTCTCGACGAAGAAGGAGTTCCTGGACGTCGTGGAGAACCAGAAGGGCTTCGCGATCGCCCCCTGGTGCGGCTCCCCCGAATGCGAGAAGGAGACGCAGGAGAAGACGGGCGCCTCCACCAGGATGATACCCTTCGGCAAGCCCGCCTCCTCCGCCGAGATAGCGGCAGCCGCGCCTTCCGGGACGTGCGTCGGCTGCGGGCTGCCCGCAAAGACGGTCGCCTACTTCTCCCGCGCGTACTGAAGGGGAAAAGAAATGAAGCCGCCGTCCTCCATCATCTATGGCGTCGTCGGGATAGACGACCTTGAAACGCCCGCCGGGAGGGTGCGCGGCGTCCTCGGGGGGCCTGCAGTCTACGCGGCGCTGGCCTCGAGGCTCTTCGCGCCGACGGGGATAGTCTCAGTCGTCGGCAGGGACTTTTCCGCAAAGCACAGGAAGGCGCTCTCGGGGATAGACCTCTCGGGCCTCTGTGTCCACCGCAGCGAGCTCACTTTCCGCTGGAAAGGAAGGTACACTGGGAGCATGGACTGCGCTGAGACGATCCGCACAGACCTCAACGTCGTCGCGAGCAGGCGGCCGCAGGTCCCGGAGTTCTACCGCGCGCCGGGAAGGTACGTGTTCCTCGGGAACGCCGACCCCGACACCCAGCTAGAATTCCTCTCGATGATGAGGCAGCCCAGGTTCGTCGCCCTCGACACAATGAACTACTGGATCTCGAGCAAGCGCGGGAGGCTCCTCGAGGTGATCGCGCGCTGCGACGCGCTCCTTGTGAACGAGGGGGAGGCGCGCCAGCTCACGGGCGAGCACGGCCTCGTCTCCGCTGCGGCGAGGCTCGTGAGGATGGGCCCAAGCTACGTGATAATCAAGAAGGGCGAGCACGGCACCCTCCTCGCCGGCGAGAGGGGCAACCGGCGCAGCCACTTCTTCTCCCCCAGCTACCCCGTGCGCCGCGTGATCGACCCCACCGGGGCGGGCGACTCCTTCGGAGGGGCCCTCGTCGGCTTCCTCGCGTCCAAAGGCAAGGTGACCGAATCCCTCGTGCGCCAGGCAATCGTCTGGGCGGGCGCCGCCGCAAGCTACACCGTCGAGAGCTTCGGGACGAGCGCCCTTGCGGGCGCGGGCCGCAGGCAGGTGGCAAGAAGGTATTCGGCCTTCCGCGGCCTGGTCAGGTTCTGAAAGGGGACGAAAAAGAAGAAAAAGATGCTGGGCCGGAAAATCCCCGCCCGGCGGCCACCTATTCCTTCGCGGCGGCCGGCTTGTACGCCTTCGACGAAGACGGATCCTTCCGGGTCGGGCACTAGGGCGCCGGCGCGGTAGTCCATGGAATACTTGGCGCAGGTCGGCCCCTCGAAGCCCGCCTCGGAAAGCAGGGCGACGTAGGCGTCCTTAGTCCTCCGGGATTCGGGCCTTCCGGTCGCGTTCGCGGCCCGCTCTTCCCCGGAAAGGGCGGCAGCCCAGGCTTCCGGTTCGGCGAAAAGCGCCCTTCCAACAACATGTATTCTCTTGGTTGTCACGGGCGGGCCCAAGGGGTTCCTTTAAATAATTTACCATTAAGGAGTGAATTTATTTTCCTTTATCCCGGATTAACGGAAAATCCCCGGCGAAAAACGGTTTAAACCGTGCGCGCCTCCCCCTGCAAGGATGCTCTTCCGCATCGCAGTCGTCGGGGACACGCATTTCGGCTTCGCCCACGGGACGGAGCGCTCCGAGGACTGCTACGAGCAGGCCCGCCGGGCTTTCATCGCGGCCATCGAGGAGAAGCCCGACGTCATCGTCCTCACGGGCGACGTCTTCGACACGCCCATACCCCGGCAGGAGACCCTCGCCCGTGCGGCCCAGGTCCTCTCTGCCGCCGCAAGGGCTCCGGAGTCGCAGGCAAGGCTCCTGGAGCCCCAGCAGGCGCACGCGCCGATCAAAGGGATACCGATAGTCGCGATACACGGCACGCACGAGCGGCGCATCAAGGGCCTGACGAACCCCCTGCACGTCCTCTCGAACGCCGGGACCATCCTCTACTTGCAGAACTCCACTTTTGTCTTCGAGAAGGATGGCGCGCTCCTCGCGTTCTCCGGCTTCGGCGGCGTCCCGGAAGCCCACGCCCTCGTCGCGCTCAAGGAGGTTGTCAATCCAAAGCCCAGGAGCGGCGCGAGGAACGTCCTCCTCTTCCACCAGTCGGTGCGCCCCTTTGTCTTCACGAAGGAAAGGGAGGGCTTCACAATAGAGGACCTGCCCGCGGGCTTCGATCTCTACGTCGACGGCCACATACACTGGGGCTTCGTCGAGAAGCATCCCTGCGGCGCGCCCATCCTCTTCTCGGGCTCAACGATCGTCACCCAGGTGAGGAAGAACGAGGCGGGCGTGGACAAGTCTGTCTGGATAATCGACATCCCGGTCTCGGGCCAGGCCGAGATAAGGAAGAAGGACTTCCCGTCGATAAGGCGGGTCGTCCTCCTCGAGGTGGAAAGCTGCGCGAAAGCCGCCGAGGAATTGAGACGGATGCCCGCCGGGGACGCGAAGCCCCTCGTGCGCGTCAAGCTTCCGGCGGGAGAGGAGTCATTCCCCCTCCAAGCCGAGTTCTCGAACAGGATGTTGCTGCACGTCGACGCCTCGAAACCCGAGGAGGAGCCCAAGGGGCCCGGGCGGGGGGCCGCGGAAGGGGAAATTCCAGAGAAGGCCCAGGAAAGCCTTGAGCAGCGGGCGATGAAGATCCTCTCTGAGCTCATTCCCGGCGCGCCGCAGAACCTGGAGGAGATCTATTCCCTCCTCTTGCAGGGCAAGGTCGCCGAAGCATCGGACGCGATTCTCGGGAACGGGGAGGCGGCCAAGAAGGAATGACCGATCTCATCATCACCCGCATCTCAATGGAGAACTGGAAGAGCCATTCGGCTAGCGAGCTCTTCTTCTCGCGCGGGACGAACGTCCTCGTCGGCATAATGGGCTCCGGGAAGAGCAGCCTGCTCTCGGCGGTATCCTTCGCCCTCTTCGGGGAGACGCCGGAGACCCGCTCGAGGCGCGCGAAGCTCGACGACCTGATACTCTCGAGGCCCGGGCAGGCCAAATCCGCGGCGGTGAGCCTCGATTTCTCCTTTTCCGGGAAGAGCTATTCCGTCGGCAGGCGGATAGAGCGCGGCGCGGGGTCGGTCTCGGCGGAGCTTCGCGAGAAAGCCGGCCGGCTCGTCGAGGGCCCGCAGCCGGCGAAGGTGACCGACGCCATATGCAAGATCCTGGAGCTCAACTACGACCTCTTCATGCAGGCCGTGTTCTCAGAGCAAAACCAGCTTGATTCCTTCCTCGCCGCCCCCAAAGGCAGGCGGCGCGAGAAGCTGGACGATTTTTTCGGCGTGACCGCGATCGAGGACGCGAGGAAGACCCTCCTCTTGATTTCCGCCTCATTCGAGAAGGAGACCGAAATCCTCTCGCGCGAGGGCCTGGAGGAAGCCGCCAAATCCGCGGCGGCATCGCTTGAATCCGAGAGGGCGCAGGCCGCGCGCCTCGGGGAGGAGCTGGTCGCCAAAGCGCACGAGCTTTCCAAGGCGACCTCCGCGGAGGCCGCGGCGAGGCAGGACCTGGAGAAGCTGGAGGCCCTGCGCTCCTCTGCCGAGCGGCTTTCCGTCGAGGAGGGCGTCAGGAGGAAGAGGATCCGCGAGCTGGAGGCGCGGCTCTCGGAATACAAGGCGGTCGGCGACGCCGGGGCGGAGAAGCGTCTCGCCGGGCTCCTTTCCGAGGTATGCGAGGTGGGGCCGCTCGCAGCGAGCCTCTCCGTCTCGCTTGGGCGGAAATCTTCCCTCGCCCAGATGGCTTCGCAGACAGAAGCGCAACTTTCCAAGCTTGCCGGAGCCCCTCCAATAGCGGAAGCGGAGAGATCCTTGCGGGAGGCGGAACGGCACGTTTCCGACCTCAAGGGGCGCGTCCAGGTGGCGCGCTCCGAAGGCAAGGAGCTCTCCCGCAAGGCCGGGATGCTCAGGGCGAAGGAGGCTTCCCTTGCCGCGGGGATCGACGGGGAGCTCTCGCGCGCCGAAGGCGAGCTTGCGGCGGCCTCCAAGAGGCAGGACGCCCTGGACGCCGAGAAGCGCCTGGAGGAGGACGCCCTCGCGATCCTGTCGCGCGGCAGGGATGCGTGCCCTGTCTGCGGCTCGGCCCTGGGCCACGACAGGGTTTGCAAGATGAGGGACGACAAAGCCCTGAAGGTTTCCAAGCTCTCGGCGCAGCTCCTTGCCGCTTCCTCCGAGAGGCGCGCCCTCGATGCGCGCGTCGTCATCCTCCGCCAGAAGAGCAGGTCTAACGCGGTCCTGGCATCCGAGATATCGGCCCTCAGGAATGATCTCTCCTCACAGGATCGCAAGGAAGCCGAGCTAGCATCCCTTGAGAAGAATCTTTCCGAAGCTTCCGAGGGCAAGGCTGCCCGCGAGAAGGAGTTCCTTTCGTCCCGGGAGGCTGCGCGCCTCTCCTCTGAGGCAAAGGCTCTCACGAGGAGCGTTTTGGCGGAGGATGCGCGGGCCGCCGAGATAAGGAAGACCCTGAACGGCCGCACCCCAGAATCCGTCTCCGCGGCGGTCGACGAGGCGAGGGCCCTTGCTGAATCGTTCCGCATCTCCCGCGACCTCTTGGCGGAGAAATCCTCGCAGGAGGAGTGCGCCCGCTCGCTAGCGGATGTCTCGTCCAAGTTCTCCGCCGAGGCGCTCGCCCGCGCGAAAGCCGCGCATTCGGCGCTGCTTTCGAGCAAGGCGGAGCTCTTATTTTCCGCATCCTCAATCCCCGCGGCCCTTTCGGAGAGGAGATCGCGCGCCGCGCAGCTGGAGAAGGAGCTCTCCGAAGTCTCGGGGCGCCTCGCGAGGAAGTCGCGCGTCCAGGGAGCGCTGGACTTCTCGCGCTCGCTGGACCGCGCCCTGAGGGCGACAGAGGAGCGCCTCCGCTCCGAGCTCATGGGGGCTGTGAACGCGCAGCTATCTTCCTTCTGGTCCTCCCTCTACCCCTACGAGGATTTCACGGCCTTGCGCCTCTTCCCCGACGAGCAGGACTACCTCCTGCAGCTGCGCTCGCCCGCCGGGGACTGGGAGGACGTGGACAAGATAGCCTCGGGGGGCGAGCGCTCGATAGCATGCCTGGCCCTGCGCATCGCCTTCGCCAAGGTCCTCGCGCCGCGCCTGCGCCTCCTGATTCTGGACGAGCCCACGCACAACCTTGACGCGTCCGCGGTCTCGGAGCTGGCATCCGTCCTGCGCGAGAGGATGGCGGGCGTTCTTGAGCAGGTGATCCTCATAACGCACGAGGAGGACCTGGAGGCCGCCGCAACCGGGAACTGCTACAGCCTTGAGAGGTCCAAGGCCGGCGAGTCGACCGTCGCGCGCCTAGTTTCGGGCGGCGGGGATTAGCAGGAAGGAAGAAAAAAAGAAACCAGATAGACTACTCTGGAAAGGTGAATTAGACCTCAATTATTTAAGTCGTTCTGCGGGCCGGCCGCGGATGGCAAAGAAGCCGCTCGCGCTGAGGCCCGCGCTCGCCGCCCTCGTCGACGCGCAGATGGCTTCCCTCAGGACGGACAGGATATTTTCTACAACTTACAAGGAGCTGGTGTGGATCGAGGGCGAAAGCGGCCTAATCTTCCCCAAGGCGACCGTCTCGGTCGGGTCTTGGGGACGTCTCCCAGCATTGGCATGGCCCTCGAAGCCGGATTCCCGTTCCAGCTGAAAGTCTCAGACGCGCAGGCCATTTTCGAGCTGATGAAGCTGCACTTCGAGCGGGAGGGATATCCGACCCGCGGCGGCTACGACGGAACTCCGGAGATGTCCAAGATCAATCACGACGGCAGGGAATCTTACTGCGGAGCCTCGTGGCTCTGGGTCGGCGCGCCCCGCGTCGCGGCGGGGGTGGCGCTAGACAACCAGTTCTACTTCGATCCGGAAAGGGCGGCCGAGGACCAGCCGATCTCCGTTCGCTACGCCCTGCCCGCCCAATGCTACGGCGTCGTTTCCGCCCTGGACGGGGACGCCCGACGCGAACTCGAAGAACGCTGGGTTGAGGTCCCTCGTGAACGCGGGGGGCTCGGGGACGAGTATCTTCTCGACGCGCAGGCCGCCTTGCCCGCGGCCTCCATCATCTCCTCCAGGGGGATGGCGGTACGAGGTCATCCTGAAGAGGACCTCTCCCTCGCTCATCATCTCTCAGTCGTAGGTCCTCCTGCGCCTGTTGCCTCCGAGGAGGTAGTCAACGAACGCCGGATGGTCCGTGAAGAAATGGTACCTGCCCCCTGGTCCGAGGACCCGCCCGACTTCCGCGAAGTGCCGGGCAAGGGGTTTGCGGGGAGAAATAGTGTATCAGGTAGGACCCGACCGCGAGATCGAACGCCCCGTCCGGGAGCGGGAGCGCCGCCGCGTCCCCGACCGCGAAGCGGGCCGCCGGGTTCTCCCTCGCGGCTATTGCTATCTGCCCGCGCGAAAAGTCGACTCCAGTGATGGAGGCCGCCCCGCGCCCGAAGAGGCCCGCCGTCGCGATGCCCGAGCCGCATCCTACGTCCAGGATGGATTTTCCGGAGAGGTCGCCTAGCGACTCCAGTATCGCGTACCTCTCGGAAACGTTCCAGGCGCTGTCGGAAGGGTCCAGGAGCTTCGCGTGGTGGGCTTCGGCGGCGAGGTCGTACGTCCTTCTGACGGAAGCCGCAGCGGAGCCTTTCGCAGCCAAGACAGCTTAACCACTCTTTAAAGGTTTAAATGCATTCCACAAGCGGGCCGCGCAATCCGGCTCCTCGGGCCGGACGTCGCTGACGCTCCGCCGAAGGTTGAGCGGTCCGCGGACCGCGAAATCTGAGGCGCGAGCCGAGAATGCAACTGAATGAAACGGGCGAGTGCCGAAGGGGGGACTCTCATGGTCTGCTGACCATTCTCGCTGATCGGGGGCCGACTGAAAGCAAGTCCCCTTTGGCAGATGAGGCTAGGAATGCGAGTGCCGAAGGGGGGACTCGAACCCCCGACCTCAAGATTATGAGTCTCGCGCTCTACCCCTGAGCTACTTCGGCTTTTATCGCGCCCAAGGGATTTGTGCTGAGGTCTCCAAAGGACCTTCGGTAACCGGCTAGCGCGCAATCCGGGATTTATAAACACTCTACACCCACCGCTTTCGCGCCCGCCGCGCCCACGAAAAAGCATAAATCCCCCCGGCCTTTCCCCGGCGGGAGGCCCGACAATGGTCAAGGGGAAAGCGGGAAGAAGGCGCGCAGCGGACGAGTCGCCCTTCGGCTTCCTGCGCGACGACCCCCTCTTCTGGCTCCTCATCCTCGCGGTCCTCGCTATAACGGCCGTCTTCTACGCCGTCCAGTGGAGGAACCTGGCGCTGAGGGATATGATACCGATAGCTGCGACCCTCATAGCTATCTTCTCCGTCACGCGCGCCCTCCTCTTCGACGTGCGCATGGGGGGGCGGCCGCAGGATTCCCCCAACTTCTTCCTGCTCCTCGCCTGCGTCTCATGGCTGGGCGCATGGACCCTTTACTTCGCGATAGAGGTCTACACCGGGCGCATGATGCGCTTCCCCTCGTTCCCCGACGCCCTCTTCCTCCTAGCCAACGTTTTCCTCCTCGCCTTCTTCCTGAGGCGGTTCTTCTACGTGAAGGGGCTCCTTCTGAGGCCGGAGGTCGCGGCCTCGGCCGGATTGTCCACTGTCCTCGGCTTCTTCCTCTTGATCGGCCCGCTCTCCTCCCTTGCCCCGTTGCCCGCCAAGGCAGTCTCCGTCGCTTACATAGTCTCCGACCTTTCGGTGCTCGCCCTCGTAATGGCGGCCGCGATCGGGATGCGCAGGGGCGCGCTCTTCCTGCCGACTCTTCTCGTCCTCGCGGCCTTCGCGCTCTTCGTTCTCGGAGACATGTTCTATTACCACAACGCGGTGCTGGACGTCACGTTCTCCGTCCAGAACCTCGCCGGCGTCCTCTGGGTTCTCTCAGCGATCCTCATCGCAGCCGGGAAATACTGGGAAGTGCGGGTACTGGAGCGCGCGGCCGGCGGTAAAACGGACTTCTAGAGCTTCCTTGCTATGCAGATGAAGCCCGTGTGCACGAGGCCCATGTTCTTTGGCCTAGTCGCGTTCGCCTTGACCTGGTATTCCATCTCTATCACGGCAAAGCAGCGGAAGGACTTGAACGGCCCCTCCGGGTCCGAGCACACGAGGCGCTCCATCTGGTCGGTCGTCGGGACGTAGCAGGCGAGGTATCCGCCCGCCCTCAGCGCGTCGCTTGCATGGGCGAGCATCCGCCAGGGCTCGGGGATGTCCAGGAGCACGGCGTCCGCGTCCCTCTCGGCTATCCCCAGGTAGACGTCGGCCAGCTTCAGGTCGACTCTGTCCGAGAGGCCCGACCGCGATACGTTCTCCTCGACTAGCTTCAGGAAATCCTCGCGTATCTCGTAGCAGTGGACCTTGCCCTCGGGGCCGACGAGGCTCGCGAGGAAGACCGTCGCCGCGCCGCTCCCCCCGCCGCCTTCTATCACCTTCTGGCCGGGCCCTATCCCGCAGTAGGCGGCGATGGAGCCCATGTCCTTGAGCGTTATTATCTGCGGGCCGCGGCGAAGCTTCTCCACGAAGTCGGGGACAGAGGGCTTTATCGCGAGGAAGTTCCCCCGCGTGGAGGAATGGATGATGTCCCCATAGTTCCTCCTCAGGATCTCCCCGGCATCTATGAAGCCGTGGCCCGTCATCACCCTCGTCCTCTCCGAGACCCTGACGAGGAAGGTGTCCCCACTCTCCTCGTCCACCAGGAGGACCGCGTCCCCGAGCTCTATCGGCATGCCGTCCCCGGGCCCGCGGCGCACCTTTTAAAAGACTCGGGAAGGACGGTTTCCCGGCGCGCCGGGTCATCGCCACCACGCTCCTCGGAGCATGCGCGCCATGCTCAGCGGAGCATGCCACCATAGCTCAGTCGGCAGAGCGGCGGTTTTGTAAACCGCAGGTCGTGGGTTCAAATCCCACTGGTGGCTCGCCCTCCCGGTCTCGCCGCCGGACCTCGGCTGACGCCTCAGCCCAGTCGCTGCCAGTGACTCACGGCCAAAAAGAAGTCCTTCCCAGGCGCCCTTCTAGAAGGCCCCTTCCTCAAGCTCCAGGTCCAGCGATCTTATCGCGTCCCGGAGGGCGGAGCCCAGGCCCGCCGGCTCGCCCAGGAAGCCGACGGCAGTCTCGCTCTCGTCCTCGAAATCCCCCGCCGCGACGAGCCTCCTCCTTTCCTTCCTGAGGATCACCGTCCCCGCGTCCTTTGATCCGTAGAAAACAAGCTCGACCGTTTCCCCGCCATCCTGCCCGCTTCTTTCCATGATGACACAGCCCTGGCTTTCGCGCTTATATCGGGGAAGAGGCAGCGCCTTTCCGCTAATTGCCCTAGACCCTGCCCCTGACGGTGCTCGCTGCGTGGACTAGCTGCGCCTCCTCGATGATCCTGGGCGGGAAGACGCGCCTGTCGTAGAGGCAGAGGATCGAGACGTCCGGGCGCTCCTTCAAGAACTTGTTGAGGCTCGCCTCGTAGTTGAACAGGTTCTCGCTCCCGGGCATCCCTGTCATCGCCCAGTTGAGCTCGCCCGCGCCCCGGAACCTCACGAAGCCGCGCCTCTTCGAGTACTCGATTATCCCCTGGATGAGCGATATCATCTTGGCGGGCGAGAACACGCCGCTCAGGATGTAGGTCTCTTCGGGCGTCCTCACGGCGAGCTGCTCGTCCCTCGTCGCGCTCTCGATCAGCTCCATGTCCGCCTCCTCAAGGGTCTTGAACAGGCGGCTTATCTTGTCCTTGCCGACGATGACAGGCGACCATCTCGCCCTTGCGCAGGCCTTCGAGGACGAACGAGGAAAGCCCCTTGTAGAACTCGGAGTTGTCCTTCGGAGCGAGGCATATGTGCTGTATCGCAATCTCCTGTGCGTTGTAAGAAACTTACAACACGACCTTAAAGGTTTTTCCCCAGCGGGGCTCGGCTCTTGCCCTTCTGCGGGTCAGCGCGTCCGGCCGTGAACGAGCAGCGCCTCTTCAATGACGCTTCTGGAGAACGCGCTCGAATCGTAGATACACGCGAAGCGCAGGTTCGGGAGCTTCCAAAACTTCCGGTTGATGTCGGCCTCGTACTGGAAGATCTTCTCGCATCCGGGAGCCCTGCTCGCCGCCCAGGAGGTGTCCCCGATGCCGCGCACCCTCTCGAATCCGGCCCTGCGCGCCTCCGCGACGAGGCCCCCCAGATCTCCTCCATCCTTTCCGGGGAGAACTTCCCGCCGACCAGGTAGACCTCCTCCGGCGTCCTGAATGATAGCTGTCTCTTGAGTATCGCCTGCTCGAGGGCGGAGGGGAAGAACTACTGGAGCCTGCCGAAGATGCCGGAGAAATGGGCGGACTTTACGACCACTATCACCTTCTCGCCCGACGTGAGGCCGCCGGATACGAGGGCCGCGACGCAGCTCACGAGCTCCTCCCCCCCCCCGACACAATCACGCAGCCGTGCCTTATGTTTTTCCGGTTGGCTCCTGCCCAGAAGGCGCCTTGTAGTTTTTTCCCCGCAAACGCGGGCGCGAAGCGCGACCCCTTTGCCTCCAGGGGACCCGCTCAGCGCCCCAGGCGCGCGCCTCTCCTGAATGTCTCCTCGAGGCTCTCGTACCCCTTGAACTTGCGAACGACCGCAGTCCAGAAATCCCCCCTGCCCGCGGTTGTCCTCCTGAAGATCTCCCGCGCCCGCGCGTAGACGCCGTCCACCTCCATCGCCATCCTCCTCAGGCTCCTCGAGGCGGCGATCCTCCTCCCGGTGCGCCCGAGGCCGCCCCCCGTCCGGGGATTTCCCAGGAGCTCTTTCACGGCGTCCACGAACTCCGAATCGCTCCCCGCGACGACGCCCCTGTCCCCGACGAGCTCGCTCGTCGCCCCGCCGAAGACGACGACGGGCCTGCCACACGCCATCGCCTCGAGGACGGTGAGGCCCTGCGTCTCCGTGCGCGAGGGCATCGCGAAGACGTCGGCCATCCTGTAGAACCTCCCCAGGTCCTCATCCCTCACGAACCCGGCATATATCGTCTTCCCCGAGAGGCCCGCCTTCCTCGCGGCCTCCATCGCCAGCTCGAGGGCCGGCCCCTTGCCGCCGAGGACGAGGACCGAATCCTGCGTCGCCTCCAGCGTCCTGAGGAGGAACGGGATGTTCTTCTCAAAGCCCATCCGCCCCAGGTACAGTATCACCTTCCTGTCCGTCGGGACGCCGAACCTCCTCCTCGCGGCCGCGGTCTCCCTCCTCGTCGGCGGCCGGAGCCGCGACACGTCGACGGCGGTCGGCACGAAATGCACATTCTCGATCCCGTGGCGCTCCAGCTCCCCCTTGACCAGCATCGAGGGGGCTATTGTCGCGTCGCAGTGCGAGTGGAACGAGCGTATGTAAAGCCAGGTGGACCCGCGTATCGGGTTCTTGAAGAGCCGGTTGAGCCTGCTGCCGAAGAGGTAGGGCGTGTACTTGTCCCACATCGTGTGGAACGTGGAAACGCAGGGGACCTTGAGGATCTTCTGCACGTAGAGGCCGTTCAGGCCGTTCGTCGAGGGGGTGTGTATGTGCACGAGCCCCGCGCCCCGGGCCCTGCAGAGGTCCAGCATCCTGTTGAGGCTGATGTTGCTCACGAAATAGCCAGGGTAGAACCTGCCGATGGACGTGCCCTTGAACTGGAAGACCTCCGCGCCCCCTTCTCCAGATAGTGGCCCGAATCCTGCGAGCCGGAGATGACAAGGGGCCTCCTTCCTAAGAGCCTCTGGCCCTGGGACAGGAGGCGTATGGACGTCGTGACGCCGTCGGCGAGGGCCCTGTACAAGTCGTGGAAGTGTGCTATTGTCTCGCCGGGCGCGCGCCTCCCTATCATCCAGCCTGCCGCGCCTTCGCGGCCCTTTTTATAGCCGCGCCGGACGCCGCAGGCGGAAATCCGTTTTATATGACGTGCGCGCAAGGCTACTCCGAAGAAAAGGGACAGCTGATGGCGGGGACGAAGAGAAGGGGGGGCGGGGCGCCGCAGATATCGGTCATCATCCCGGCGCTCAACGAGGAGAGGTACGTCGGCCGCGCCCTGCGCTCGCTCCTGGACCAGTCCCTCGAGCGCTCCGAATACGAGATAATAGTCGTCGACGGCCATTCGACGGACGGGACTGTGGCGGTTTCCAGGAAGCTAGCGGACCGCGTCATCTTCGAGGGAATCGGGACGATAGGCGGGGCGAGGAACGTCGGGGCCAGGGCGGCGAGCGGCGAGATAGTTGCCTTCATTGACGCCGACTCTGTCGCGCCCAGGAACTGGCTCATGAGGATAAGGAAGACGTTTCGGAACGCCAAGCTCGTGGGTCTCGGCGGGATGGCCTATCCCATACGCGGCAGGATGCGCGACAAGTTCGCCTTCCTTGCGATGAACTCCTACTGCAAGCTCGCCTCCTGGGCCGGCATCTACCAGTTCCTCGGGTACAACTGCGCCTACAGGCGCCGCGAGTTCCTGGCCGCCGGGGGCTTCGACGGGAAGCTGCACTTCCTGGAGGACTCGGAGTTCTCCCTGCGCCTGGGCGCGCGCTCCAAGAAGTGCAAGTTCTCACGCAGGCTCTGCATCGGCACCTCGCCGCGCAGGCTCGTGCAGCAGGGCGTCATGAAGGCGGGCGCGAGGGTCCTCGTCGGATACTGGAAGCTCTTCTCCGGGAAGAAGATCCCCTGGGACGGATACAGCGGCGAGGTCTCCAAGGCCGGCCGCGAGCTGGACCGCTAGGGGCGCCCCATCCGCTTTTTTTATAAGGAGGCTTTTGCGCCCTCATCCGCGGGAAAATGCGCAAAGGAAGGTTCGCCGCGCCCTACATCTCGGTGGTGGTCCCTGCGTGGAACGAGGAGAAGTACATCGGCCGGACCCTGCGCTCGCTCTTGGACCAGTCCCTCGAGCGCTCCGAATACGAGATCATTGTCGTCGACGGCCACTCCAAGGACGGGACGGTCGCGATCGCGAGGAAACTGGTCGACCGCGTCCTCTTCGAGGACAGGAAATCCATCGGCTACGCGAGGAACGTCGGGGCCAGGGCGGCGAGCGGCGAGATAGTTGCCTTCATCGACGCCGATTCCATAGCGACGAGGAACTGGCTCCTCAGGATAAAGAAGATCTTCCGGAGGAGGAGCCTTGCGGGGGTTGGGGGCTTCGGCGTCCCGATAAACCCCACGCCCAAAGACAGGTTCGCATTCCTCCTCCTCAACTACTACTGGAAGCTCACCTCGTGGCTGGGCATCTATCATTTCGTCGGCTTCAACTGCGCATACCGGCGCAAGGAGTTCCTCGCCGCCGGCGGCTACAACCCAGACATAAGGTTCCTCGAGGACGTGGAGCTCTCCATCCGCTTCAGGAGCCTCGGGAACAGGTGCAAAGTCTCGCGCCGCCTTAAGGTCCTAACGTCGCCCCGCCGCATCTCCCAAAAGGGCCTCCTCAGGATACTAGGCATCTGCGTCGTCGGATACTGGTGCCTCCTGACGAAGACCCGCTTCCCCTGGGACTACGCCCACGAAATAGACAAGCACGGCAAGGTTGATCGCTAGGCGGCTGGATATCGTGCGCTGCGCGGGAAAACCCTTAATAAAGCGGCTCTCCCCGCCCTGCGCTAATGCAGAGGGTTTGCGTCACGGGGGGCGCCGGCTTCATCGGCTCGCACGTCGTCGACAGGCTCGTGCGGGAGCCGGGTGAGGTCGTAGTCCTGGACAACCTCTCGACGGGCTTCAAGGGCAACGTGAGCCCGCGCGCCGCGTTCGTCCCCATGGATCTCTCGAAGGCGCCCGTGCGCGACATCGCCGCGGCGATCCGCGGCGCGGGGACGGTGTGGCATTTCGCCACGAACTGCTCCATACGCGCGATGGAATCCAACCGCACGGTGCACTTCGAGCAGAACGTGCTGGCGACCTCCCGGCTCCTTGAGGCGTGCGCCGATTCCGGTGTCGGGCAGTTCATCCTCGCCTCCTCCTCGGCGGTCTACGGCCTCGCCTGCGCGAGGAGGCCTAGGGAAAGCTCCGGGCCCCTTCTTCCCATATCCACCTACGGCGCATTGAAGCTCGCTGCCGAGGGGTTCGTCTCCGCTTACTGCGTCGGCTACGGGCTGGCCGGCGGCATCTTCCGCCTCGCGAACGTCGTCGGCCCGCGTCAGAGGAGCGGGATAATAGGCGACCTCCTCAGGCAGAGGGGCGAGCCGGCGGTCAGGGTCCTGGGGGACGGGAGCCAGGTCAAGTCCTACGTCCACGTGTCGGACGCCGTGGACGGGATGCTCCTCGCGTCGCGCCACGTCAGGAAGGGCGCGGCGGAAGTCTGGAACGTCGCATCCGACGACAGGATTTCCGTGAGGAAGGTGGCGGAGCTCGTCAGGCGAAGGGCGGGCTTCCGGTCCGTCTCCTACGCCGGCGGCAGGACCTGGACCGGCGACATACCCGCGATGGGCCTGAACATCAGGAAGCTCAAGAGCCTCGGCTGGCAGCCGAAGATGAGGAGCCTCGCCGCCGTCGAGCGCGCGGTCGGCGAGCTCTCCTCCGGCGCGCAGGGAGCGGGGCGATGAGGAGGCGCCGGGCGGCGGGAAGCGGGAAGGGGCTGGCTCGGCCCCTGCGGATATCGGTCATAATCCCCTCCTGGAACGAGGAGAAATACATCGGGCGCACCCTGCGCTCGCTCCTCGACCAGTCCGTGCCCAAGGACGACTATGAGATAATTGTTGTCGACGGGAGATCCGCGGACAAGACGGTGAGGGTGGCGAGGAGGTACGCAGACAAGGTCCTCTCCGAGGACAAGGGATCGATAGGCCACGCGAGGAACGTCGGCGCCCGCGCGTCGCGCGGCGAGATACTCGCGTTCATAGACGCTGACTCTGTCGCGCCCAGAAACTGGCTCTCCGTGATAAGGAGGTCCTTCCTGCGCGACCGCAGGCTCGCGGGGATAAGCGGCTACATCTATCCCACCGAGGGCGGAAGGAGGATGCGCGCCATCTATTCCGTGTCAAACGCGATGCTTTCGGCATCCTCCAAGGCGGGCTTCACCCTTTTCGTGGGCTTCAACTGCGCCTACCGCAGGAAGCAGTTCTTCGCCGCCGGCGGCTTCAACCCGCGCCTCAAGTGCACCGAGGACATTGACCTGGGCCTTCGCATGCGCTCGCACGGCAGGTGCAGGATAGTGCCCGAGCTCAAGATGGCGAGCTCCACGAGGCGCGTCCAGCAGACGGGGATACCCAAGCTAGCCGCCCAGTACGCTCTGAGCTACTGGTGCCTTTTCACGGGGACGGAGTTCCCGATAGAATACGGCAAGATCCTGGACAAGTCCGACGGATCTGGGAAGAAGGGCGCCCGCGCGGCCGGGCGGCCCTCCGAAAGGGCGGGCGCCGTGCGGGCGAGGTGGGGCGCCGTGAAGCGCGAGATCAGGGCCCTTGCGATGCGCTACGGGCCGAGGACCCGCGCCTATGTCAGGGACAGGATCGGGCGCCTGCGCAGGATGGGCGGGCGGCGGCTTTCCGCGGTCAGGGCACGATTCGGGAATCTCTTTAAAAGGCTAAAAAACGGGTGAGAGGGCCCGATGGCCTCGCGAGGGAAGCTCAAAATCCTCCTCCTGAGCACTTTCTTTTGGCCCTATCAAGGGGGGGTTGAGTGGCACATCTACAAGATAGCCCACGAGTTCAAGCGCATGGGCCACGAGGTCGGCATCGTGTGCTCCAACACCGGCGACGGCAAGCCCGACAAGGACCTGAACGTCGAGGTGGTCCCGGCGCACGGCGTGAACTTCCCCTTCTACTCGCCACCAAAATACTACATATCGACCAAGCTCACCGAGGCAGTCATCAGGCGCTCGAAGGAGTACGACCTCGTCCACCTCCACCGCCTCTGGTGCATCGACTACGCCCTGGCATTCCTCAAGGTATGCAGGGCGATCCCTGGATTCTTCACCGCGCACGAGCCCCTCGAGAGGAGGATAGACCCTGCGAGCATCGCCGCCACCCAGATATACAACGACGTGATCACGAAGCGCATCGTGCGCGACGCGACGGTCCTCGCGGTCTCCAAGTACGTCGCGAGGGGCTTTGAGAGGGCCTACCGGAAGAAGGCGTGGGTCGTCTACAACGGCGTCGACGCGAGGACCCTCTTCACCCCATCGGATTCCGACTGCCTTTTCACCAAGAAGTTCGGCGTCGAGAGCAGGAGGTACGTCCTCTTCGTCGGGCGGGCCGTCCCTGAGAAGGGATTGAAGCACCTCCTTCGCGCGTTCTCGGCGCTCAAGGACAAAAGCCTGCACCTCGTCCTCATCAGCCGCGGCTCCGACGAGTACACCCTGAAGATCCTAGCTAGGTACCTTCGCATCCACGACCGGGTCCATTTCGTGAGCGAATACGTGAGCGAGGACGAGCTTGTCTCCGCATACAGGAACTGCCTCTTCTTCGTCCTGCCCTCGACCTGGGAGGCGTTCGGGATAGTCCTCCTCGAGGCGATGGGCTGCGGGAGGCCCGTCATCGGGAGCGACACGGACGGGATACCTGAGGTGATAGGCGACGCCGGGCTCCTCGTCCCGCCCGCGAACCCCGTAGCACTCAAGGAGGCGATGGAACGGCTCCTCTCCGACGGGAAGCTGCGCGAGCGCCTGGGGAAGGCGGGGAGGAAGCGGGCGGTGGAGCATTTCAGCTGGAAGAAGGTCGCCGAGCGCACGCTTGCGGCATACCGGGCCAACCTATAAAAGAGAACTTGGCAGGGCCTCAAGACCTGCAAGGGGGAATAGGCTAGCTTGGTCCAGGCTTCGAGGTTTGGGACCTCGCGACCCGAGTTCAAATCTCGGTTCCCCCACTTGCGCATTTATCTTCCGTCTTACCGTACGAGCGGGACTTATTCGGTCGCTCCGGCATCCCTGCGGCCCCACAATAATCCGCGGGTTCCGGAGCCCTCCGGCCGCGCTCCGGTGTAGCGCCTCCCTTCAGTCGGCCCCCATGACGATCCGAGTTCCCGGTTTTCGCGCCTTCCGGCCGGTTTCAAGGAGAGGCCGCAAAAACGGCAACCCTTTTATAGAAGGCCGGTAAGGTAACTGCATCGGGTGACAAGCTCCAACTTGGCGAAAAATTCAAAGGTTTCCGGTCCGGCCGCCGCAATGCTCGCGATATCGGTAATTTTCCTGGCAAGCTTCCTCCTCCTCCTCCTCTTCTTCTTATCGGGCGCTTCCGCGATACCTGGCGGCCCGCAGATTGGCGCATCCATCGAGAACGTCAACTCCACCGTCTTCGCGGGCGAGACGGCCCGCTACAACGCAGTCCTCATCAACAACGAGCCCGTCCCGGTGTCCGTCGTCCTCACAATCTCCGGGCCCAAGGCAGACTCCTGGGTACAGCCCTACGACTATTCGGTCGTGGTGCCCGCCGCCGGGATACTCAAAGTCCCCCTCGCGATAAGGCCGCTCCCGGACGCCGCCGGAGGGAACTATGCGTATTCACTCCTCCTCCAGGCCAAGATCTCCGAGGAGAGCGGCTGGGTCCAACTCGAAAACCCCCCGACCCTCCTCATGGAGGTGAAGCAGCCGACGACGACCTTCACGGAGCTGGGGCGCATCTACCTTTCCATATTCGACGAGAAGGCGACCTACTGGCCCGGGGACGCGGTACAGGTCCAGGCGCAGATATATTCCCTCAAGGAGCTCTTCGCGCAGCTGGACGTCAACCTCCAGTTCCTGGACTCCGCGGGCCGCCCCGTCTACGGATACACCGCGCCCGTCACCAGCCAGAAGGAGCCGATAAAGCCCATCTCGCACAACATCCCGCTCTCCCTCCAGACGATCCCCGGCGAATACTACGTCGTCGCCGAGCTCGTGTCGGACAAGGGGCAGGTCGCGATTACGCGCAGGCTCGTCACCGTCGACTCGGTCAGGAAGACCGAGCAGAGGCGCGCGGTCCAGACGGGCTTCCTGTCAAGGAAGGTCTCCATCTACGTCGAGAATCTCGGAAACATCGTCTCCGGCGGGACGGTCGTCGAGAGGATCTCATGGTACGAGAAGTTCCTCCTGACCGCCAGCCCCCTGCCCTTGTTCGTCCCGTCCGGAGGGAATGCCCTCAACGCGGTCTGGACGTACGGAGACCTCGCCCCGGGCCAGAGGACGCCGACGTATTCCTACTCAATATCCTACTTGCCCCTCGTCCTGGGCGCGATCCTCGCGGTGCTGATCCTCGTCGTGGTCTGGCAGCAGTTCAAGCCGGTCTCCCTGTCGAAGGAAGTGATCAAGCAGCGCATCGCGCAGAACGTCCTTGAGGCCACCCTCACGCTGCACGCGAAGAACCTCACCGACAAGACGGTCTCGCAGGTCGCGCTCACCGACTACGTGCCCAACCTCGCCAAGGCGGTGGAATACGGGACCGCGGAGCCCGCGCACACCAGGAAGGAGCGCCTCGAGACGGTGCTCGTCTGGGACCTGGGGGACCTCAAGCCCGGCGAGGAGCGGGTCGTCACCTACAAAATAAGGACGACCGTCGGGGTCCTGGGCTCAATCGACCTCCCGGCGGCGAGCATCGAGTTCGTGACCCTCGACAACAAGAGGAAGATAGTGCGCTCCAACACCGCCGAGTGCGGGAAGAACGTCTGAGCGGGACGGCCGGAAGACGAACTGAGAAATTAGTGCCGAGTTGATACGCATTTGTGAGCCGCGTTCGTTGTTTTCTCCCAACCTGCTTAGGTGTAGTTGATTTTTCAGATTCTTTTTTAAATATGCAATCAAAGTTAGCAAACGCGAGTGAAAACAAGGAAAAACACAAGCAGGGAGAACTTCCTGCGAAGACCAAAATAACACTTGGAAGCGTTTTTGGGTGATTTTTAGGACCGTTCATGATACTTCTTAGTCTTGCTGTTTTCTCAACGAGTGCGATTAAAGGGACATTTGTATTGATAGGTGCACTCATCTGCATTCCGTTCACGTATTCGAAGTTGAGCAATCTTACGAGAATAGAACTATCAAAATGGTTGCGAATCGCATTAGTTTTCGGACTTTTTGTTGCTGGCGTAACTGCCTTCTCAGGATCCGAAACACAAGGAGCTGAAACAGCAACTCCCACTGCAGCAACACCGTTGCTTGCGTCAAAATCCCCTCAGATTTTATGCCAACTCGGAACGACATAGATAAGATCTCGACTGAGTACACCGCTTCACTATCTGAAAACATAACAAAAAATGCTACTGGATTCGAAAGCGGTAACTCGCTTAGGACACAAAAACAAGTAGGAATGGGCGTAATTGTTATCAAATATTTTGTTTACAAATTTTCGAACCCCGATTTGGCGAAAGCATGGTACGATGCATCTATTAACGAAATAAAAAATACTGGTGGATACAAAAAATAGATTTTGCCGGATGTTTCACATACAAAGAAGATCCCTGCACAAGTAGTGCTACTGGAGAAGTTTACTGTTTGAATGACAGATTTGCATTCATAGCAGACTCGGTCTCTGCATACACTTTCGAGTCAATTGATAGCGACATGACGGCCGCAGCAGAGATGCTAAAGAGTAAAATTTCCCAAGTACTTCAGATAACTTCAAGCCGACTCGGAAGACCTTCCTAACGGGTTTAGAGAGCCGGTCCTGTGCGGAGTTGCCTATTCGCCGGAAGAAAACCTTTAAATGGCTCTTGCCGGAGCCTTGGCCTACCCCTGGTAACTCAGCCTGGTAGAGTGGTCGACTGTAGAGCCGTTTGCGGTCCGCTGGCCGCATGTGATGCTCAATTAGTGTCCGCTCGCACAGATGGCGGGGAAGACGCCCGGACGGCGCAGCCATCGACATGTCGCAGGTTCAAATCCTGCCCAGGGGACCACGCAATCTCCCTACAAACCTACCTGCGTGACCCCTGGGCACGGAATCCAAATCCCCGTGGCGCGTCCGCCACGGACGCTCTGCGGAGCGCTGCTCCAGGGGACCGGTCCTAATTTTTTCGGGTCAAGCCATCCGGACCGGTCCTCTGGACTTACTTCGGATTGTTGACTGCGCATGTCAAGCCTCAGCCCGGGGGACTGGTTCCAATTATTGACGCCAAGTTATCACGCGAACTGCCCCCCCAGGAAAACCGCCCTCTGGGAGCGACCCAAACGCCCGTTTTCATCAACCAAAAGGCTTATAAAGCGTTTTTCGGACTCAATAGCGTGCGCCGGCGGTCGTCCTTTGCGGATGTGGCAGAATTCTTGGCAGAAAACAGCCCGGGTGGCCTGCGAGAGCCGCGAGGGAAGGACCAAAACGCGTCCCGGTGGTGTAGTGGTCTAGCATATGAGCCTGTCACGCTTATGACTCGGGTTCGAATCCCGACCGGGACGCCATCATTCTCCCCGATCGACAACATCCGCGACGTCGTCCTCCCTTCCTCCTGCCTTTTCCGGCTTTCTGAAGCTGGGCCGGTAGCTCAGCATGGTAGAGCGTCTGGCTTTTACCCCGGCGCGGTTTCGGCCGCCCAGGAAAGAAACCAGGCGGTCGTGGGTCCAAATCCCACCCGGCCCGCCACATCCTCGATCATTTCCACGGCGGCCAAAAAACCTGCTGGCGCCGGGCGAGCCGCATCCTTCTCGCTTCACTTTCGTGCGAAACGCGTTTCGGAGGAGCTGATCTAGGAAAAATGGACGACCTGGGAGAGGAAATTGTGAAGTCTTTCTTTGCCGAGTACGGTATGGTGCGCCACCACATCGACTCGTTCAACCGGTTCGTGACGAAGGGCATACAGGCCGTCGTGGACGAGACTGGCGAGCTCATCCCCGCGATAATCCCGCAGGGGGCCAAGGAGTACAAGATCAGGTTCGGCAAGATCGCGGTCGGCCAGCCGATAGTCAAGGAAGCCGACGGCTCGGTCAACCCGCTCTACCCCCTCGAGGCGCGCGTGAGGCAGATCACCTACGAGGCGCCCATAACCCTGGAGCTCATAATCGAGTCCGACGGCGTGAGGAAGGAGCCGCGCATAACAGAGATCGGATCCCTCCCGATAATGCTCAAGAGCGATCCCTGCTACCTCTCCAAGCTCCCTGGGGCAAAGCTCGTCGAGCAGGGCGAGGACCCCTCCGACCCCGGAGGATATTTCATAATCAACGGGACCGAGCGCGTCCTGATAGCGATCGAGGACCTGGGCCCCAACACCCCGCTCATCGAGACCAAGAAGACGGGCCCCGTCACGCACGCGGCGCGCCTATTCTCGGAGGCCCCCGGCTTCCGCATCCCGCACCTCTTCGAGAGGATACACGACGGCACCATCCGCGTGAGCTTCGGGCGCATCACCAAGATCCCGGTCGGGACGCTGCAGATGGCCCTCGGCCTCGAGAGCGACGAGGAGATCTCCAGCTCCATCTCCGAGAACGAGGACCTCGCCGAGGACATAATGGTAAACCTCGAGGCGATAGAGGAGTGCAACAGCGCCGAGGACGCCCTCGACTGGATCGGACGCCAGATGAAGATCGGGCAGAGCCGCGAGTACCGCATCCAGAGGGTGCAGGAGCTCCTCGACCAGTACCTCCTCCCGCACATAGGCAGGCTCAATTCCGCGAGGAAGGAGAAGGCGATCTACCTGGGCCGCATCTCCGAGCGCCTGATCAAGCGCCACTACGACCTCATCCAGGACGACGACAAGGACCACTACGCAAACAAGCGCCTGAAGCTAGCCGGCGAGCTCATGGAGCAGCTCTTCCGCGCCGCGTTCAAGGCGATAGTGAACGATATGAAGTACTCCTTCGAGCGCATAACCAAGCGGGGCAGGGAGCCGCCCATCGAGACGATCATCAGGAGCCAGCTCCTGACGAGCCGCTTGCAGTCGGCCCTCGCCACCGGATACTGGGTCGGGAGCAGGACGGGCGTCTCCCAGCACCTGCAGCGGCTCAACTACCTGGACACCCTCTCGCACCTCAGGAGGGTCCTCTCGCCGCTGACGACGAGCCAGCCGCACTTCGAGGCGCGCGAGCTCCACCCGACGCACTGGGGGAAGCTGTGCGCATCCGAGACTCCGGAGGGCCAGAACATCGGCCTGAGGAAAAACCTGGCGCTCATAGCGAAGGTCACGCACGGCGCCGAGGACGAGCAGATAAGGAAGCTCCTCCTCGCGGTGGGCGTGGAAGGAGGCAACTAGCGAGATGGCAGACGTATTCCTCAACGGCAGGTTCGTAGGCAAGCACCAGGACCCCAAGGTCCTCGTCCAGAAGCTCAGGACGCAGAGGAGGAGCGGGAAGATCGCCCCCGAGACGACGATAGCATACCTCCCGCACATGGACGAGGTCCGCCTCTTCACGGACGCCGGCCGCGTCGTGCGCCCGTTGGTGATAGTCGAGAACGGCAGGCCCCTCATGACCAAGGAGGACGTGCCGAAGCTTCGCAAGGGCGAGCTCACCTTCAAGGACCTCCTCGCGCAGGGGAAGATCGAGTTCCTGGACGCCGAGGAGGAGGAGGGCGCGCTCATCGCGCTGCGCGCCAAGGACATAACGCCCGAGCACACGCACCTGGAAGTTGACCCAGTGACGATCCTGGGCCTCCCGGCAAGCCTCGTCCCGTTCGCGAACTATTCCCGTGGGGACCGCGTGAATTACGGCGCGTCCAAGGGCGTCAAGCAGGGCCTAGGCATCTACACGTCCAACTACCTGACGCGCTTCGACACATATTCCAACATCCTGCACTACCCGCAGAAGCCGATAGTGCGCTCGCGCCTGACGACGACGGTGGGCTTCGACGCGCACGCGGCCGGGCAGAACTTCGTGGTGGCCCTGATGCCCTGGGAAGGGTACAACATGGAGGACGCCGTGGTCGTGAACCGCGGCGCGATCGAGCGCGGCCTCGGGAGGAGCACCTTCTACCGCCCCTACGAGTCGCGCGAGCAGCGCCATCCGTCGGGACAAGAAGACACAATAGAAGCCCCCCAGAAGGACATCGTCGGCTACAGGATGGAGACCCTCTACCGCAACCTCGGAGAGGACGGGGTCGTCGAGCTCGAATGCAAGCTAGACAGCGACGACGTCATAATCGGGCGCACGAGCCCGCCGAGGTTCCTCGGGGCAGTGGACATATTCAGGCGCGGCGTCGAGAACCGCCACGAATCCTCCGTCGTGGTCCGCCACGGCGAGGGCGGATGGGCCGACATGGTCGTCCTAACTGAGGACCAGGATGGCCACAAGATGGTCAAGGTCCGCGTGAGGGACGACCGCACGCCGGAGCTAGGCGACAAGTTCTCGTCCAGGCACGGCCAGAAGGGAGTCATCGGGATGATAGTCGCGCCCGAGGACATGCCGTTCTCGGAGAACGGGATAGTCCCGGACATGATCGCCAACCCCCACGGCATACCTTCGCGCATGACAGTCTCCCAGCTCATGGAGCTCCTCACGGGCAAGGGCGCCTGCGTCGGCGGCGAGTACGTCGACGGGACGGCTTTTGCCGAGAACCCCGTGGAGGGGATGAAGGGCGTCCTCCTCGAGGCGGGCTTCAGGCCCGACGGCAAGGAGGTCTTCTACGACGGCATAACCGGCAAGCAGTTCGAGGCCGAGATATTCGTCGGGGTCATCTACTACCACAAGCTGAGGCACATGGTCCTCAACAAGATGCACGCGCGCTCCAGGGGCCCGGTGCAGATCCTCACGCGCCAGCCCACGGAAGGGCGCAGCAAGAAGGGCGGCCTCAGGATGGGGGAGATGGAAAAGGACTGCCTCGTTGCGCACGGAGCATCACTCCTCCTTAAGGAGCGCTTCGACTCCGACAAGACGTCCATCCCCGTCTGCGAGAACTGCGGGATAGCCGCCATCTACGACAAGGCCAAGGAGAAGAGCTACTGCCCGATATGCGGCGAGTCGTCGCGCATCGAGTTCGTGGAGGTGTCCTACGCCTTCCACCTGCTGCTGCACGAGCTGATGCACCGGCTGCGCG
>DYHY01000001.1:0-4593 GCA_020723935.1 Candidatus Micrarchaeum sp. | reverse complement strand
TGAGCATAGGGATCTTCCCGCGCCTGAAGCTCGAGAACAAGAGTTGAACGGAGAGAGAACGGAGAATGGCACCACCCATAATCAAGAAACGGATAGGCTCGATATACTTCGGCCTGCTCAGCCCGCAGACGATAAGGAAGCTCTCGGCCCTTGAGATAACGATATCGGAGCTATACGACCAGGACGGCTTCCCGGTGGAGGGTGGCTTGATGGACCCGAGGATGGGGATAGTCGACCCGGGACTGCGCTGCAGGACGTGCGGCTCGCGCGTCAGCGAATGCCCCGGGCACTTCGGCTACGTGGAGCTCGCCCGCCCGGTGATACACATCAAGTTCTCCGAGACGATATACCGCGTCCTCGCCGCGACGTGCCGCTCCTGCGGGCGGATCAGGCTCAGGGAGAACATCCTGGAAAAATACAAGAAGATGTTCGCGAGCCTTGACAGGGAACAGACGGAGCTGTCCAAGTGGAAGCTCGTCTCCGAGATCTACCGCCAGGCGGCCCGCGAGAAGGCGTGCCCCTACTGCGGTGAGAAGGCGCAGGAAGTCAAGCTCGAGAAGCCCACCACGTACTACCTGGAGAAGGAGAAGCTCACGGCGATAGACGTGCGCGACCAGCTAGAGAAGATCCCGAACACCGACCTGCCGTTCCTCGGCATGGAATCCTCGGCCGCGAGGCCCGAATGGATGGTGATAACCGCCCTCGCCGTTCCGCCAGTGACCGTCAGGCCCTCGATAACCCTGGACACCGGCGAGCGCGCGGAGGACGACCTCACGCACAAGCTCGTCGACATCCTGAGGATCAACATGCGCCTCAAGGAGAACATGGGCGCCGGGGCGCCGTCCGTCATAATCGAGGACCTCTGGGAGCTCCTGCAGTACCACGTCACGACGTTTATGGACAACGAGGTCGCATCAATCCCGCCGGCCCGCCACCGCGCAGGTCGCGTCCTCAAGGGCATCGCCCAGCGCATCAAGAGCAAGGAGGGCCGCTTCAGGTACAACCTGGCAGGCAAGCGCGTCAACTTCTCGGCGCGCACAGTCATTTCCCCGGACTCGCGCCTCTCGATAGAGGAGGTCGGGATCCCCCAGGAGATAGCATCCGAGCTCACGGTGCCAGAGATCGTCACCGAAAGGAACGTCGAATGGCTCAAGAAGCTCGTGCTCAACGGCCCCAGCAAGCCCAACGGCGCCAACTACGTGCTCCTGCCCGACGGCAGGAAGAAGAGGATAACCGAGGACGACAAGGAGCAGGTCGCAGAGGAGCTCAAGCCCGGCCTCGTCGTCGAGCGCCACCTCACCGACGGCGACGTCGTGCTGTTCAACCGCCAGCCGTCCCTGCACAGGCTATCGATAATGGCCCACCGCGCGAGGATCCTCCCCTACCACTCGTTCCGCCTCAACCCCGCGGTATGCCCACCCTACAACGCGGACTTCGACGGGGACGAGATGAACCTGCACGTCCCGCAGACCCTGGAGGCGCGCGTGGAAGCCGAGGAGCTCATGGCGGTCTCCAAGCAGATAAGGTCGCCCAGGTACGGCGGCTCGATAATAGGCGGCCACCAGGACCACATGACGGCTCTCTACCTTATGACCCTCCCGACGACCATAATATCGCGCGAGAAGGCGAACCAGCTCCTCTTCGAGTCCGGGATAGACGCGAGCATCGAGGCGGAGACGATAACGGGCCGCGAGCTCTTCAGCCTGCTCCTCCCCAAGGACCTCTCGATTTCCTTCAAGAGCAAGGTATGCAAGTTCTTCGGATGCAGGAACTGCACCGGCAAGACCTGCAAGCACGACACGCACGTCGCGATAGAGCGCGGCGCGCTCCTCCACGGCGTGATAGACGAGGCGGCGATAGGCTCGGGCGAGGGCAAGCTCCTCGACTTCCTGCACCAGAGGTACGGCCCGCAGCGGGCCAAGGAGTTCATAGACAACTTCACGCAGCTGGGGCTCCTCTACTTCCGCGCGACCGGCTTCTCGGTGGGGATCGAGGATTTCGACATCTCCCCGCAGGCCAAGGCCTCCATTGTCCAGATCCTCGCCGAGGGCGAGAACGAGGCTCTCAAGCTCATAGAGGATTTCAAGGCCGGCCGCCTCGAGGGCATGCCGGGCATGACGCTGCGCCAGACGCTGGAGATGGAGATAGTGGGCGCGCTCAACAGGGCGAGGGACAAGGCAGTGGAGATAGTGCGCCAGTTTGTGAAGCCCACTAACCCCGCGATCATCATGGCGATATGCGGCGCGCGGGGCAAGGTCCTCAACGTCGCGCAGATGGCGGCGTGCCTCGGGCAGCAGGCCGTGGGCGGAGGCCGCGTCAAGCGCGGCTATTTCGAGCGCACGCTCCCACACTTCAGGCACGGGGACCTCGGGGCCGCGTCCAAGGGGTTCGTCAAGAACTCCTACGGATCGGGCCTGGACCCCTTTGAGTTCTTCTGGGTGGCGATGGCGGGGAGGGAGGGCCTCACCGACACGTCGATGAGGACGCCCAAGTCGGGGTACATGTACCGCAGGCTCTCGAACGCCCTGCAGGACCTCTACGTGGAGAACGACAGGAGCGTGTGCGACAGCAGGGGCTCGATCGTACAGTTCCTCTACGGCGAGGACGGCCTGGACCCGCCCAAGACCGACAAGGGCATAGTCAGTATCAAGAGGACGCGGGCGATGTCCTCTGGTAAGGGCAAGGGGGCTTGAGCACACATAATGGCAGAAACTCTGGGCGTCTCGGGAAAACTCGCGAAGCGCGTCGACGGCTTCATCAAGGAGGAGGGGCTCTCGAGCTCCGAGAAGAAGACCTTGATATCGGCGATCAAGAGCCGCGTCGCGCAGATGGCGGTGGAGCCGGGTGAGGCGATAGGGATCGTGACCGCGCAGTCGATCGGCGAGCCGGGCACGCAGCTCACGATGCGCACGTACCACTACGCCGGCGTCCTGGAGATGAACGTCACGCACGGCCTGCCGCGCGTCATAGAAATCCTGGACGCCAGGCGGGCGCCGTCCACCCCGAGCATGACCGTGTTCCTCGAGGACTCCGTCGCGGGGAGCGAGGAGGAGGCAAGGCGCCTCGCGGCGAGGATCCAGGAAGTCACCTTGCGCCAGATCGTCGCCAAGACCGAGACGGACCTTGCGGCCCTGGAGATAAAGGTCGAGTTCAGCGAGTCGGCGCTCAGGAACTACAACCTCACGCTTGACGCCCTCGAGAAGTCGCTCAAGAAGAACGTGCGTGGCGTGAAGTTCTCGATGGACGGGGCCAAGGCCGTCTTCAAGCCCAAGAAGAAGAACTACGGCTCGCGCTACGTCTACAAGATCAAGGAGAAGCTCCTGGACACCAAGATCCAGGGAATCCCCGGGATAACCTACTGCCTCGTCAGGAAGGAGGGGAGTGAGTATGTGATCCAGACCGAGGGGACCAACCTCTCCAAGGTCCTGAAGGTCGACGGTGTCGACGCCACGAGGACGACGACCAACGATATCCACGAGATATGCTCGGTCCTTGGGATAGAGGCCGCGAGGAACGGCATCGTCCACGAGATCATGCAGACGCTGGAGAAGGCGGGGGTCAACGACGTTGACATCAGGCACATGATGCTCGTCGCGGACATGATGACCTCCGACGGGACGATCCGCGCGATAGGCCGCTACGGCCTCTCGGGCCAGAAGGGGTCGGTCCTCGCCAGGGCCAGTTTCGAAACACCTTTAAAACACCTGCTCGGCGCCGCCTTGCACGGCGAGAGGGACGACCTCACGAGCGTCGTGGAGAACGTGATGGTCGGGCAGCCGGTGAAGGTGGGGACGGGCCTGGTGAAGCTGGCCGTCAAATCCAAGAAATAGGTGACGATACTAAGAAAGGAAGGAAAGTGAAAAGGAACAATGGAACAGAAGGAATTCATGAAGCTCCTCACGAAGGCCATGGCCGACAGGAAGATTGTCATAGGGACCGACAGGGTCCTCAAGGGCCTGAAGGGAGCCAAGCTCTCGGTCGTCGGGCACGCGTCCAACACCCCGGAGAAGGTGGTCTCCCAGATGGAGGCGGGCCCGGGCGGCGCCAAGATGTTCTCCTTCCCCGGCAACAACGTGGAGTTCGGGGAGATCTGCAAGCGGCCGCACAGGGTTTCCGTCGTCGGAATCCTGAAGGAATGAGGTTGATGAAGGAAGCGTGGCAACCACAAGGACGACGATAAAGATAAGCACCGACGAGTTCAGGTACATCAGCCTCTTCGAGTCCCTCACGAACGCCGGCGTCAAGGACTGCGTCATGATGCCAGACAGGGTCGTATTCATTGTGAACGAGGGCGACATGGGCCTCGCCATAGGCAAGGCGGGGGCGAACGTGAAGAAGGTAGAGGAGGCCCTCCAGAAGAAGATAGACCTCATAGAATACTCAAAGGACCCGGTCCAGTTCATCAAGAACCTCCTCGCCCCGATCAAGGTGAAGGGCGCCTACATCTCGCAGAAATCGACCGGAGCCAAGGCGATAAACATCAAGGTCGATCCCAACGACAAGCGGATGCTCCTCGCGAACGGAAAGAAGCGCCTCAACGAGGCCAAGGAGTATTTCCTGAGGCACCACTCCATAGACGAACTGGACGTCTCA